>JASJCY010000036.1 GCA_030065825.1 Nostocaceae cyanobacterium
CACCTTGGGGATGCCAAGCTAGACAAGAAAATCCTCCTGATACTCCTTTGAGAACCTGGGATAAACGTTTAGCTTTCTTCCACAAACAAACCCAACCATCAGCAGCAGGAAGATAAATCCTTGGGTTGGGGTGCCACAGTATTAGAAAATCACAGGGATACAGTAGAAGCGATCGCTTTTGCACCCCATAGTTTAATGTTAGCTTCTGCTGCTGCTGATGGTTGGGTTTGTTTGTGGAAGAAAGCTAAACGTTTATCCCAGGTTCTCAAAGGAGTATCAGGAGGATTTTCTTGTCTAGCTTGGCATCCCCAAGGTGATAAACTCGCTGCTGGTGGCGAAAATGGGGAATTATTAGTTTGGAAGCAAAGTTTGCGAGGAAAAGGCTTTGGGTAAATCATATATCGTAGTTATACCTTGGAAGCGTAAATCTTCTATACAGATATAATCTGCCTACGCAGGCTTAAAACCTTTATTTCTTCAATCTATTGCTAAAAATTTATGTTTATTGCCAGGAAAATAATTCAGTATTAACACGAGACGTGCAAGATGTATGGATGGGGGTTATATAAACACTTGGGTAGGGGTTTAACATTGCTCATACCTGTCAACTTAAGCTACAAATAGCTTATCTGTCAGCTTTCTCACCCACCATGAAATAAATTTCATGGCTAATAGCCTAAGTCTACTCAAGTAGACTGAAGAAAACCGAGGTTATTTAGTCATCTTACCCTGCGGGAACACTGCGTGTACAGATGACTTTGTTTATTAGCAAGGAAATTAATTTCCTTGCGGGATAAGGGTTTGAACTTAAGTTGACAAAGCGTGAGCTTTTCCCAATTTCAAGCAATTTTAGCTTGATAAGGAGCAACAGTAGATTTAATAATCGCCTTTTGTAACTTCTCACTAGCCATTCTCGCACCAGATAAATTTCTGGCTGTTGGTCCAATTTGTAAAGCTGCTAATCCACCCATAATAAACAAGGGACAACCACGCCAACACAAGTTATAATCCAAAACAGGTAAACCATTGACCACAGGAATTGGATAGGCTTGTAAAACCTCCTCTAACAAGGGTTGAGAATACACATCAAAGCGCGTTCCCGTGGATAACCAAATCCTGTCATATTCATATTCTTCCCCACTAGTTGTCCTGATTAACCAGTAATTTCCCAACCATTGAGCCTTAACTACTTGAGTATTTTCATAAATTCTCACCTTACCCTGACGTACTTTCCTCCTTAACTGCATCCCCATTGCAGGTGTGATGGAACCACCATTTCTTGCTGATTGAATCATCCTCCATCGCTGTTGAAAATCAGACTCAGCAAAAAAACCTTTGAGATACTTTGGTCCCAACCAACCCGGTTCCGCATCAAATATTTTTTCTTGCAATTGTCGTCTGATAATTATGTCAACTTTAGCCATACGAGATAAAGCACCCATGGCTAAATGTCCACTTGTTAACCCCCCTCCCACAATTAATATCCTTTCACCAGCCAATTGCAACTTTCGTAAATCTATTAATTGGGAATGACATAACCTATCTTGGGGTAGTGGTGTCTGAATCTGACTCACCCAATCCGGTATTTGGGGTTGACTGCTACCAGTTGCTAACACCACCCGTCGGGCAATGATTGATTTCCTATCCTTCAACCACAAACGCAACCGGGGACCCAAAGAATGGGGTAATGGTTCAATACAAGTTATTTCCTCTGCTGTCACCGCGTTTTCTAAATCCCAGCGACGAATCACATCCCCACAAAAATCATCAAATAAGTCGGTTCCTGGTAAATCGTAGGGAGGGAACAATTCATGGGGACGAGATTCCGCAAACTTCCGCAAAGCAAAGGGATTGGGGTCTGGATGATGAACTGCAGGGGAACGTAAATGTGGTATTTCTAAAGCCGCAAATTGCTGTTTCCATTGACTCAACCATCTACCACTAGGGTCAAACACCGCTATTTTTGAGCGTATTTTTTGCCGTTTCTGCAATAGATGGGTAACTAAGGTCAGAGCATGGGGACCAGCACCAATAATTGCTAAATCTACTTTACTAACCATTCCTGTGCAAAAACGATAATCGTTATCATATTAGCACTGATAATGGCGATCGCCACCTCCTACTTTTTGTGAAGGTGTGATTAAACCAGTTTGGTGGAGAGTAGTTCATTAGTTTCACTTACCCTCTCATTGTTAATTTTTATCAATTTTTCCAAAAAGCGCTTTTTGTGCTGAAAATTGTGGGAATAAGAATCATTATCATTTTGGCGCGAACGAGATTTCAGGGTTTACAAGCCACATTTTTCTGCTATAATTAAGGTATCCGTTGGTTTACCCTGCGATTTTTTTTATCATGATTTGATGACATCATGAATGTCATGGTTTGTTAACTCTGTATCCACCAAGATTAAATTACAACACCCCAAAGATATTTGCAAAAGTCAAGCTGTTGTGAATATGCTATTTTCCTCGTTGCAATCGCTGTAAAACCTTGGCAGAACAATTAGCAATTCCCCCTGGACGGGTGAAAATACCTTGGGAGGGGCTAAAGAGTAATGTTAAAAGGAAAATTCCACAAATAACTAAAACAATAGCAGCACCGGAAGGGACATTTAAATAATAGCTAATATATAAACCGCTAACACTACTAATTATCCCCACTACAGAACCTAGAATCATCATTTCATGTAGTTCTTTAACTAATAAATAAGCAGTAATTCCTGGTCCGATTAATAGAGAAACTACTAATACAACTCCCACAGATTGCATACTAGCAATAATTGTCAGAGTAATTGCTGCTGTTAATCCGAAATGAATGAAATTTACTGGTAAGCCACTAACTTGAGCGCCTATGGGGTCGAAGGTGTAAAAAAGTAATTCCTTGTAAAAAACCCTCACCAAAAACAAAATGATAATGGTAATTATTAAAGTGCGGATAACATCAGATGTAGTTACCCCTAAAATATCTCCAAACAAAAAATGATGCAAGTCTAATTTACTTTTGAGTACCGTAATCAACATAATACCTAAAGCTAAGAAACCAGAGAAAACCAAAGCCATCGCCGCATCAACTTTAATTCGGGATTGGGATTCAATCCAAGCAATGACAAAGGTGCTAAAAGTTCCAGAGATAAAAGCTCCTAAAAAAATATCAATACCCATAAAAAAAGCAATTGCTAGTCCTGGTAACACAGCATGGGCAATTACATCACTTAATATTCCCATGCGTTGGACTATTAAATAAGAACCAACAACAGAACAGAGAACACCCAATAAAATTGCAATTAAAATCGCTTCACGTATAAATCCAAAACTCAGAGGTTCTAATAACCAATTCAGCATTATTTGACTTCCTCTACAGTTAACAACAAAACGCTACCTCCATAAGCTTTTTGGATATTTTCGGCGGTAATTACTTGTTTAAAAGAACCATTAGCAATAATTTGCTTATTTAGTAATAATAAAGAATCACATTTGGTTAAACTTGCACCTAAATCATGGGTAATTACCATCAGAAGTTTGCCATTTTGCTTAAGTTCTGCGAAAACATCATACATCACAGATTCTGTGGCTTTATCAACCCCAGAAAATGGCTCATCAAAAAGAAATAATTCTGCTTGCTGTGCTAAAGCTCTAGCTAAAAATACCCTCTGTTGTTGTCCTCCAGAAAGTTCGCCAATTTGACGAGAACGCCACTTTAACATCCCCACCCGTTCCAAAGCTGATTTCACAATTTGGTGAGATTCTCGACTGGGTTTTCTCAACCACTTCGTATGTAAAGTCCGAGCCATCATCACCACATTCCACACCGTAATTGGGTAATCCCAGTCAATTTGCGTTCTCTGGGGTACATAAGCCACAGAACACAGCTGTTTTTTAATAGCGCGATCGCGGAATTTGACTATTCCACCCCCTATGGGTACTAAACCCAATATCGCCTTTACTAAGGTACTTTTCCCCGCTCCATTGGGACCAATTACCCCCACCATTTCCCCTGGAAAGGCAGAAAAACTCACCTTTTCCAAGGCTGTTGTCCCGCGATAACTGACATTTAAATCCTCTACCTCTAACACCATACTGTATGATAATGATTATTGTTATCAAAATTATAACGCTAAAACTATGTCCCGGAATATACGCTTAAATGCCATTGCAGCCTTGATATTGGGGATGGGGTTAATTGGTTGTGATTCTGCACCAGAAGCTAATTCTACCAGCAATAGACAAACTTCTAGTGCTACGGTGACAGTTAGAGATAAGTCGGTAGATACAGTTCCTTCTGTGGTAGCAACTACCAGTGTGTTGTGTGATTTAACAAAACAAATAGCTAGGGATACTATCAACCTCAAATGCTTAGTAGCTGCGGGAGAAGATCCCCATACTTATAAACCGAAACCGAGTGATCGCCAAGAGATTGAAACAGCGAATTTGATTCTTTATGGAGGGTACGATTTTGAACCAAGTATTATCAAGTTAGTCCAAGCAAGCAAAACACCGACAAAAGTTGCGGTACATGAGGTAGCAGTACCCAAGCCAATTATTACTGAAGAACATCACCATCATCACGGGGGAGAAGAAGAGAAACATACTGGAGAAGAAACTGCACCAGACCCCCATGTATGGCATAATGCCCAAAATGGTATAAGTATGGTGAAAGTAATTAGTAATAATTTAGAAAAAATATCTCCGAAAAATGCCAATTTTTATGTTAGTAATAGTGAAAAAATTACTAATGAATTGCAACAAATAGATAATTGGATTAAAACTCAAATTGCAACCATTCCTGTGCAACAACGTCAGTTAATTACTACCCATGATGCTTTGGGTTATTATGTCCAAACTTATGGCTTAAAATTTGCAGGTGCTTTAGAAGGTACAAGTACAAAAGAACAACCCACCGCTGCAAAAGTAGGTCAACTTGTGAAGGAAATTAAAAAGGAGAATGTACCCACAATTTTTGCAGAAAATGCCCAAAATCCCAAATTAATTGAGAGAGTCGCTAAAGAAGCAAATGTCAAAGTTTCTCAGAGAAAAATTTATGCTGATGGTTTAGGTGAACAAGGTAGTGATGGTGATACTTATCAGAAAATGTTAATTGCTAATACTAAAGCTATTGTGGATGGTTTGGGTGGGAAATATACAGCTTTCCAACAAAAATAGCTAATAGTGGAATTAAAGTAATTAATAATAAGTTTTACTCGTTTGCGAGTTGTGAAATTTTGTACCTTAATCCGACCTTCTGTCCAAAAACTGGATTTCTTAAGAATGCATCAAACTCAAAGCTTTGGTTAATAGTTTAAGTATTTTGTGGAGAAATCTTAGAAATCCACTTGATTATTTGTTAGGTTTGGGGTAAATTTCGGTTTTGTTCGTAATCAATAGTGAATCAAAAATAGGTGGTGTAAGCAACGATAGGCACCATCTGCATTTATTCGCTTGCTCTGTATTCTAAATTTAAGTGTGAGGAGAAAATAATCATGAAGAAAAGCTTGTGGAAGTTTCTACTAGTTAGTCCTGTCGTGTTTGCAACATCATTGATAGTCCCCGTTCTTAAGGACGGGGTCTTGATTGACAGTGCTGTTGCACAAACTCCAACCCAAGAAGAATCGTTAGAACAAGTTACTTCTGTTTCGCAATTTTCTGATGTACAGCCTACAGATTGGGCATTTCAGGCATTACAATCTTTAGTAGAACGCTACGGCTGTATTGCAGGATATCCAAATAGCACCTATAGAGGAAATCGAGCTTTAACTAGATATGAGTTTGCAGCAGGTTTGAATGCTTGTTTGGATAGAGTGAATGAATTGATTGCAACCGCAACCGCAGACCTAGTTAGTCAAGAAGACCTTGCGACTTTACAAAGACTGCAAGAAGAGTTTTCAGCAGAGCTAGCAACCCTTAGAGGAAGAGTAGACGCTCTAGAAGCACGTACTGCTGAATTAGAAGCAAATCAATTCTCTACTACCACCAAGCTACGTGGAGAAGCTAGCTTTTCTGTGAGCAATGTTTTTGGAGATCAGAAAGCAGACGGTAGTGGTGAAGACTTAGAAAACAACACTGTTTTAGATTATCGGGTACGTCTCCATTTTGATACCAGCTTTAGTGGTTCTGACTTGTTGAAAGTCCGTTTAGATGCTCTCAATACTACTCCTTTTGGTCCAGGAGAGGGCGATGATCCCAATATCACAGGGACAGCTATGACTCGTCTTGCTTTTGATGAAGGTAGTGATGGCTCTGTTCGTGTAGGAAAGTTGTTTTATAGTTTCCCACTATTAAAAAAACATGAAGACCACTCAGGCAAAAAAGAATCGGAAAATGAAGAACACGGACACGGACACGGTATTGCTGCCGACACTAAACTTGCAGTTATTATTGATGCAGTAGGCGGTGAATTTAACGAAAACTTTGACAACTTTAACGAATTCTTCTCAGAAGAGTTAACCGGAGCAGTCTCTCGTTTTGGGCGCTTTAATCCGATTTACTATCAAGGGCTTGAAGGGACAGGAGCTTCATTATCTTATAAATTCAGCGATAGTATAGGCTTATCTTTGGGGTATTTGGCTCCCAATGCCAATGACCCTAGTAATAGTAACGGATTGTTTAACGGTAGTTATGCAGCTCTTGCACAGTTATCTATTGAGCCAACAAGTAACCTTGGTTTTGGTTTGACTTATTCCCGTGCTTACTATCCGTCAGAAGGTGTAGTGGTTTCTGGAGAAACAGGGAGTGAACTAGCCAATGCGCCTTTTGGTGAAGACATCCCTACATCGGCAGATCATTTTGGATTACAATTTAGCTACCGTTTTAGTCCCCGCTTTACTCTTTCTGGTTGGGGTGGTTTGACGTTTGCTCATGCACAGACAGACGGATTAAATGATGGGTTCTTAGTTGAAAATGGAGATGATGCCACGATTTTTAACTGGGCGATTACCTTAGCCTTCCCTGATTTTGGTTCCGAAGGCAGTTTAGCCGGTATCATCATCGGACAACCGCCAAAAGTGAGTTCCAATGATGGTGGTTCAGAAGATGAGGACAGTGCTTGGCATCTTGAAGCTCAATATCGTTATAAACTAAACGACCATATTGCTCTTAATCCGGGCTTTTTTGTGATTATCAATCCCGAACACAACAGCGATAATGATACTATTTGGGTCGGCACCTTCAGAACTATTTTTGAGTTTTAAATCTTAGTCTTTACCCAGTTGACGACTAATTAGGGCTTGTTTAGTAAGCCCTGATTATAAAAGTCCCGTTTTTTTGAATCAAGAAAAATCAATACTGGCTCAACTTTAAATTAGTTGTAGTAATTTTCAAAAATCTGGGGGGGCGACATATGCTCTGTAACCCCTTCAGGTTCAGACGCTGATACCTATCAGAAAATGTTGATTGCGAATACCCGCACAATTGTAGAAGGTTTGGGAGGTAAATATACAGATTTTGTAGAGAAGTAATTATCACACTTATTTTCTAATATTATGTCTTAGTATTGCTTTGAATTTGGCATAACAAGTACGCTAGATCCTAAAATATAAACATATTAATAATGAGGGAACTTGAGTGTAAATCATCCGCTAACAACCCTTTTTGTCCAAAGTTTAATACCCTACATCCCCCCTCACCGTAGCAGGGGGACTGTAGGGTATTGGAACAGGGTGTTCTCATCTGTAGCGACCGTTTTTTGAAGTTGAATAATCAGGCAAATTGCCTTTTCCTTTTAGCTAAGTACTAGTAATTATCTCCTGGAATAAGTTTTGCAGCCGCTTCTTGGGCAAAGAGCAGTATGCCTCCAATTTCTATTCCTAAACATGTAAGAACTAATGAAAGAATTCGCAGAATGGCGGACATAGTATTAAGCATAGGCTTATACCGTTCAACTTTTTTCTTTAGCCATCCTTTTTGAGTAAAAGAATCATCAATCTGCTCATATAAATTTTTAATTGCGTCAAGGTCTTCTTTAAGAGCTTGTTTAACTTTTAATCTAAAAGTCTCATTTTGATGACTGAGTATATCTTCCCATGCCTCGATTTTTGATTTAGCTTTATCTAAAGTATTTTCATAATTTTTTCCTTTCCAAAACCAATTTAATCTATTAAGTTCATTTGTTTTTGTTAGGATTTATTCAAGGGATTTTTTACATTCAGTAACAAGCTTACGGTGCGGTTTTAACTCTTCCTCTGAAAGTCTAAATAGAAACATATATTTTCCCCAATATTAGTATTAATACTTTGATTGTAAGTAGGTAAGTATAATAAATTATAATTTAATAAATTATAATCATAACACCTTGCTGTAATGATTTGTCGATGTTTTACAGAAAATTTACTAAGTTTTAATAAATACTATTAACAAAAGTTAGTAATAGCCTATACCCCAACAATAACAAAGTCCCCCTCACCGTAGCAGGGGGACTGTAGGGTATTGGAACAGGGTATTCTCATCTGTAGCGACCGTTGTTTGAAGTTGAATAATTAGGCAAAAGGAAACAGAATATTTCTTAGCTTTTGTTACCTTTTACCGTTTTTACCTCTGTCCGTCACAGTAATTTAACTGGACTTAAAACCAATCTCTATACAGGGCAATTTCATCTACCCTGATTTCAAAAGGTGCCCCATTATCCGGAGGAGGACAAACACGAATTTTTGCCCTATTGGCAAACCGTTTTAGTCTATTACCAAGCTGGGAAATATCACTCATAATATTCCAAAAAGTTGGCATATCAGGACATTCAATTATTAACATTAAAGGTCCAAAATTAGTCGTCAGATGCCACTGACACATAGATAATAGTGTCTGAGTAATGCGATCGCAAGCTTCGTAAAAGCACCTACTGGTAGATTGCTCTAGTTCCCGACGCAGTATACCATCAAATTGAGTTCCCTCTGCTGGTGGCATATCATCAGGAGGAAGGAAGGGTTTTCGTTTAGACATAATTTCGCACCTCTTGGTTATAGCGCGTCAAACTTTCTAGGTTTTTCTGGAGAATAGAAGATGAAGGTTTTAGCGCTAGTGTACCCAGGTTTAATTCATCCTGGAATTTTTTGATTTTGTCCCGACAGGTCGCTACATCACCGATAATGGAATTCTCTAGCAAATAGTCTTCATCGAAACAAATATTTTGGCGATTGAATGGCTTTAGGTTATTATTACTACCGTTACGGGTAACTTGGGCAGAGTTCGTTTTCATTCTCTGGCTGAATTGACGAATAAAAGGCATAGCCTCACTCACAGCCTCATCGTATGTCTTACCGACATAAAAAAAGCGTGCCAGTAATAGATTGTCGGCACCGCTATTGTTAATTGCCCGATATTTGGCAACGGTACTTTTCAATCTTTCTAGGGAAAACGGGGGTCCTCCCATTAAGCCAAAGGAATTTTCTGCTGCAAACCTAATGCCATAATCATCGCCAGTCGCCACATACACTGGTATGGGTTTTTGCAACGGTTGCGGATAAATTGTGATGCGATCGCAATGAAAATACTGACCGTTAAACGACACCTCTGATTCATACAACAGCTTATGAATCATCACCATTGCTTCTAACATTTTAGCCCGAGATTGACTCATCGGTGTGGCAAAATGCTTGTGGTGCAGGGGAAATGGACCTCCCTTGGCAATTCCCAAGGCTAATCGTCCTCCACAAAGATTATCCAGAGTCGCAATATCTTCTGCCACCCTCACAGGGTTATGAAACGCTAGCAATACCGCTGCTGAACCCAGACGAATACTCGAAGTCACACCAGCTAAATGAGCCATCAACACCAAAATTGACGGACAGAGATTCAACTCATTGAAGTGTTGTTCCGTTACCCAAGCCTCCTCAAACCCTAAGCTCTCTACATATTGTACTAGCGCTACTTGTTCAAAGATAGCTCTTTGGGCATCTTGGTGATGATTTTCGTAATTACAAAAAAGTCCAGTTTTCATTGCGATCGCTATTTTCCCTTATCACACATCTTGCACCTGAGTCAGAAACCGGGTTTACCCTCGAATATTGACCTGTCAAAATCTTAATTTTGGGTTTATAAACCCGGTTTCTCTATGCTTGTTGAAAATGCTGCAAGATATGACTTATGCCGCTAGCAAGTGCAGTTCTAACCACAAGCGCGGATCGGCTTGCTTAAGCTTTGAGAGCGGGTCGCGTAGTAGTCTTTGAGCATTCAAAAATACTACCTGAGTCCATCCCATATTTTCTGCTATATCTCGGAGTACATCTTGATAAGCCTGTACATCACTCATCATTTCTTGTGAGCAATAAATTCCGATATATTGCAATCGTTTTGGAGGTCTTCCCCAATGACAGGTTATGACTTTCACATAACAGTTGTCTAACAATTTCCCTAATTTGGGATAGTAGAGATTTACAATCCTTCTAAACTCTTGAATTAGGATGTCTTCAGTAATCATTACCTAACATCTTTTTGTAGCGCTCATCACGCCTTTAATATAACATATTTTTGTTATAGATTTATAACGTAATCAAGATTTTTATTAAGAAAACACAAAATATTTTATTGATTGATTATAGAATATATTTTAATTTTATAAATAAACATAATTATGGATAGATTTAACCAACAAATTATCATTATTTTAATGTAGCAATCCTATTTTAATTCTGTGTGAGAATTCCTTACTCCAAAACCCCGACTTATGCAAAAACTCGGGGTTCTTATTTTTCACATTTGGGATTGCTATAATATCCAGTCATTTATCCAGATAACGGATTTAAATTTAAAGTTAGCAATGAATTTATCTTTGTGAAAAATTTAGCACTGGGTAACACAAAATTAGAAATAAAAACATGTAACTACCTGAACATAAATTTTTTTCCTATTCCCTATTCCCTATTCCCTATTCCCTATTCCCAGTGCTACTATCTAGCATTGCGTTCGCATACCAAAACCTCTGCTATCAAATAGGGTACATGAGCAAGATCGCCATAGCCTTCACAACCGCGAATTGGTGAACTAAATGTGTAATTCGTTTCACATTCTCCATTAAAATAAACTTGAATAAACCATCTATCTGGGAACCCAGCCACACCTATTTCCACCAGATACCAACTCTCACCCACCAAACGAGAGCTAACAACAACAAACCACTGTTTTTTATCTTCTGTAAGATTCCACTCCGCCATGATAAAATCTAAGGCGATGTTTCCAGCGTCAGTTGCAGTTAACAGCATTTTTCACTCCTGATTTTAAACTTGAGGATACAGTCCTAATTGCTTAGATAATTCCCGAGCAATATGGATTAAAAATTCGGCACCTTCTCCATTGCCCTGGTGTGCAAATGCAGCTGCCACCTGTAAAATAGTATGTATAAAGCCAGCATCCAGTAATTCTGGTTGAGCTTGCAAAATTTCTGGTTCCTGACCATTAGGACATTTTAACAAGTCATCAATCAAATTAAAATATAAATCTTGACGTTCTTGTGTAATTACAAATTTGTTCTCTTCTGTCATTTTTTTGTTTGATGGTGTAGATTTACTAATCATAATTAACCTGCACAGCTATTTTTGGCACATCATATATTTATCTATCAATATTTAATTGCCAGATTCGCTCCAAGGTTTCTATTTGTTTTTCTAACACTTTTTCTCTATGAATAAGGTATTTTTCGTAACCAAAAATTCCCATACCAAGACTAATAGGAGTCAACAATAATAACCATAGTAAAATTGTGGTAATACGATATTGTCCTTCAAGAATCATAAAATACTCAAAGGCTCTGATATCATCAATTTGACTAGAGTTACGATTCCAAGAGCCAACATTACTATTGTGGGAATTATACAGTAAATTCTGGGTTGATACTAGTTCTAAATGTCGCTCCCACACCACAGTAAATACTATTAGCCCTGGAGAAATAACTACTAAAGTAATTAAACCAACGCTGAGAAAATTTAATAGTTTGTCTCTCATTTTGGCTATCCCTAGTTAGATAGTAAGTAGATTGTAATGTTGTATAGAGTCATATCCAAGGATAGAAAAACCGGGTTGATGAACAAAAAATTAGGGTTTTAACAGAAGAAACCGGGTTTTTTTGAGACTAAACTTACATCTTGCAGCATTTTCAACAAAAGCAAAGAAACCGGGTTTGGGTTTATAAACCAAAAATTAAGGTTTTTAGGTTCAGTGATTATCAATAAACCCGGTTTTTCCGTACACTGATAGACTTCATATTTACTTTATAAATAATCTCTTAGCTTAGGACTTACGTCTTCAACAGATAAAGTTATAAGTTTAAGAAGTCCCCCCTCGGTTCTTTGGCTTTCACCTGAGAATCTAGGGGGGGTAGAGGGGAATCTCTGCGTAAATCCTATAGGTTTTATATCAGAAGCACCAAAAGTAAACTTTCTTTTGGTGCTGGATTAAAATCATTAAACTAATTATCTTTGTACTCATAGCTGATAATGCCCATTTGATAAGGGTTATAAAAATTTATTGGGCAATGGGTTCTGGTATTTTGCAATTAGGGTACTAGTATTTTTGTAGTAGGGTACTAGCATTTATCGACTCAGAAAATTTGGGATTTTAGTTCCATAAATACAGTTTTCTAGACCATTCTATGCTTTGTATTTGTAAGAATCACCAAATTGCTTTTTTTGTCTGAAATAACTATTAATTGATTATTTGTCAATCAAAAATGTTACAAAAAATATCTATATTTACAAATATTGTCTGGAAAAATTGAGAAATATTATAAATATCATATGATAGACTATTAGAAATAATTTCAGCCATCAAATATCTTTGTGTCAAATGGCACGGTTGTTAAGCCCAAACTATTGTAATAAACTCGTTTCCAGGCTCAGCCTGGAAACGTATCTGTTGGAGGCTCTGCCTCCCATTCAGTATGGAGGCAGAGCCTCCAATGGATGCATTACAAGGTAAAACCTTGTAACGAGGGATAAACTACTAGAAATAATTTCAACCATCAAATATATTTGTGTCTAAGAAGATGTTTAGAAAGCATTATTGGCAACAGATGTTGAAGGAAATGTAACTGATAATTGTCTCGATTTTTGTAGCGTCCGTAGAGGCACAGCGTCAGCAAGATACGGGCACGGCATTGGCAAAATTACTCGAAAAACCGATAAATTAAGGATGTTCCCTACAATACACCGAACAATTATGGCTGCCTTATCCCTTCAATCAAAGGACTTAATTCATGCGAATTGCTCATAACGTAACAGAACTAATTGGACAAACTCCCCTAGTAGAACTCAACAAAATTCCCCAATCAGAAGGATGTTTTGCCAGGATTGTTGTCAAATTAGAAAGTATGAACCCAGCTGCATCAGTTAAAGACAGGATTGGGGTAAATATGATATTAACAGCAGAAAAAGCCGGGTTAATTCAGCCAGGAAAAACAACTCTAGTAGAACCCACATCTGGAAATACTGGCATAGCCTTGGCAATGGTAGCAGCAGCACGAGGTTATAGTTTAATATTGACAATGCCCGAAACCATGAGCCGAGAAAGACGTGCCATGTTGCGTGCATACGGTGCAGCTTTAGAATTAACTCCCGGTAGCGAAGGAATGGGGGGAGCAATTCGCAAAGCCCAAGAAATTGTCGCTAACACTACTGATGCATATATGTTGCAACAATTTCGCAACCCAGCCAACCCCAAAATTCACCAGGAAACCACCGCAGAGGAAATTTGGGCAGATACAGATGGAAAGGTAGATATCCTCATTGCTGGAGTCGGTACAGGGGGGACAATTACAGGAATTGCCCAAGTGATTAAACAACGCAAACCAACTTTTCAGGCGATCGCCATTGAACCCAGCAACAGTCCCATTCTTTCAGGAGGTAAACCCGGACCCCATAAAATCCAAGGTATAGGTGCCGGATTTATCCCCGAAGTTTTGCGCACAGATTTAATCGATGAAGTGATAACCGTTAAAGACGAGGATGCAATGGCATTTGGACGGCGTTTGGCTAGGGAAGAAGGATTATTATCAGGTATATCCTCTGGTGCAGCTTTGTGTGCAGCGATACAGGTAGCTAAGCGTCCAGAAAATGCAGATCGTCTAATTGTCATGATTCAGCCTTCCTTTGGAGAACGTTACCTGAGTACCCCCATGTTTCAGGATGTTTAACAGGGATTTTTGGATTAACTCGTTTCTAGGCTAACTCGTTTCTAGGCTCTGCCTGGAAACGTATATGTGGAGGCTCTGCCTCCAGACTTCAGGGAGGCTCTGCCTCCCTAAAATTCATTACAAGGTTTTACCTTGTAACGAGAGATTACCAACTTTATAACTCGTTTCTAGGCATAGCCTGGAAACGTATATGTGGAGGCTCTGCCTCCTTTTAAGTCTGGAGGCAGAGCCTCCCTAATACTCATTACAAGGTAAAACCTTGTAACGAGAGAATCAGAGACGAGAAACGAGAGATTACTAACTTTAACTCGTTTGTGGGCTGCTGCCTGGAAACGTATATGTGGAGGTTCTGCCTCCAGACTTAAGCAGAGGGAAAAATGCTGACTATTATTGGTTGTGGTAATTTGAATCGTAGTGATGATGGAGTAGGGGTAATTATTGCCCAACATTTACAACAATATCTTGCAGAAAATCCCCATCCTGAAGTGCGAGTTTATGACAGTGGAACCGCAGGGATGGAAGTGATGTTTCAGGCAAGAGGTAGTAAACAATTAATAATTATTGATGCTAGTGCAACAGGTTCCGAACCAGGGGCTATTTTTAAAGTTCCTGGAGAGGAACTAGAAGCCTTGCCGGAACCTAGTTATAATTTGCATGATTTTCGTTGGGATAATGCTTTAGCTGCGGGTAGGAAAATCTTTGAAAATGAATTTCCCCGAGAAGTGACAGTTTATTTGATTGAAGCGGCAAATCTCGATTTGGGAATAGAATTAAGTCCAGCCATCAAACATGCTGCCAATGTAGTTTTCGCAGAAATAACCACAATTATCCAACAAAATATCTAGATTGATGATAAGTATACCTAAGCCAAATCTCGATAAACTGATATTTCATCTACCCGCATTTCAAAAGGTACTCCTTCAGGGGGACAGATGCGGATTTTTGCACTGGTGATAAATTGGTTTAACCAACTCCCCATGGGCACAATTTTTTGTAATACACGCCAGTTAATCACTTGATTTGGACATTCAATCACCAAAGTCATGGTATCGGCATTGGTGGTGAAATACCAGCGACAACTAGATAGTAATTTTTGAATCGAGCGATCGCAAGCACTATAAAAGCATTTACCCATGGAATGCTCTAATTGCTGACGCAGTACAATATCTGTGGATGTTAGTTGTCCCGGATGGGAATCATCGTGGGGGAAAAAATTGTACGTCTTTGCCATTCCTGTTGAACTCTCTATTTATTTGCCAATTACAATTGCGTAGAGAACATCTTTGTATGTCTCTAAAAATTCCTGGGATTCATCATCATAAAAAGCGCCAATGCCACTACAATCAATACCCAGATAATTACTGGCAAGATACACCCTTTGTCCGAGGAAACCAGCGATTTGCATTGCTGTTTGGTAATTTCTATAATCAGAGACAAAAAAGAAACTTACTGCACTATCTCTAGCAATAGCTTGATTAATACACAAATAACCAATTTTGTCACTAAAATTACCTAGTTTAATTAAACGATTTCCTCGATATAAACCTGGTGAGATGCCCTCAACTCGATGCACGACAGAATAAATTTCTATTTCCTCAAAATTTTCTGTCGGGATGGGTTGTAATAGTGCCTGCAAGATATTAGAATAAAAGTCCTGCAAGATAGACTGTCTTTGAAAACGTCTAATTGAGCGTCTGTTCCAAACTGCTTGGAAAAGTTTTTCCCGATCAAAGTTAAACAGAGGAAATTCTATTTCCCTCTGGGAACTTGACTGTGAAGCTGTAGCTTGATAGCCATCTTCAATAAATGAATTGGCTTCAAAGTAATCTGTGGGACACACAAAAGGGACTTTGAGCCTTAAGCGTCGAATTTGCTTGTCTTGGAACTCTCCAGAAATCACACACGCTGTGATAAACTCTTTATTCTCAAATCCCAAATCAGCATTGAGACTGAGTTTATCAAAATCAAAAATTAACTGGATATTCCGATTATGGACATAAGCGGAAGCTGCAATGGCACCCAGATGATGTCCACTATCCAAGAAGCAGTATCTTAAGCCCCTTTGTTGATATTTCCAACTAGACCTATAATAAACACAACTTATTAAAAAAACGAATCCATTGATACATTTTCCCGGTATAATGTAGCTTTCTAACCCATCATCGATTAATTCATAGATGAGAGTTAGACAATTATTTGCAACTTCTACATGATAAATGCCATCTATAATTCCTGGGATTCCCCGAATTTGCACATACAATTCCGTGGGATAGAGACCTCCTGCGGATGGATTTACTCGCAGTTTAGAAATTGCGTTTCGATAAACTTTCTCAAAGGTAATTGTACTTGTTAACCAGATAAAAGAATGAATGGGATTTTGAATATCTAGAGCAAATCTTCGATAAAAATGAGGGTAAACCTTAAATGAAGATGGTTGGGTAGATGCATCAACATAATTGGGGTTGAGCATTACCGATTGGTAAGAATGCTTTGTAGCATTATGATACGCTTTGCCTGTTACCTCTTTTGACTGCATTTTTGAGTACTTTTAAAGTTTCTCTATTACTAGCAAAATCTAGAGCAGTAAAGTCATCTAAATTTTTTAAATATAGATTGGGATTATATGTTAAAAGAAACTTGACCATTTCCGTCTTTCCTGCGGATGCTGCGTACATTAAAACAGTGGCTCCATTATCATTTTGATTGTCAATATTAATGCCTGCTGATAGCAACACATGCATTAAATGATAATAATTTTTCAAACATGCAAACCATAAAGCATTATTACCATCATTATTTCTGGCATTAATATCTACACCAGCATCAAGTAATTCTTTGACTACTGAATAAATACCTTCCTTTGTGGCTTTCATTAAAGCTGTATCGCCATTTTCGCCATGGTAATTTAAATCTCGACTATCAAAATTTTTGATGATTAACCATTCCTGTACTTTGTCGCTCAAACAATGTCCATTTTCTTGAATCATAATTATCCTGAATACAATAAAAATGCCAAAACTTTAGAAACTTTACTGCTCAGAACCCCGACTTCTTTTGTGAAATCGGGGATCTAAATTTTGCAATCTACTGAAAACTAATCATTAAAAGGAATGATGGATACTACCCACCATTCCCAGAAACTAGTAGATACTATTACAGGTACATAAAACCATTAACGTAAAGGCGATAGTTGCTGTTCTTCAGCAGAGTCATTTCTAACTGGTACTGTTGGCATTACAGCTCCATAAAAGCCTAATTCAGCTTCAATTTCATCAACTAAAGTCCAAGCTTCTTCCGCTTCCGGAGAGTGAATACCTTGGTTAGCGGATATTGAACGAGCATAGGAAATAGCTTTTTGCAGTTCTTTTTGTAAGAAAGTAATTTTGGGTTTATCTACAAAGTCACCCTTAGTAATAATATCGGTAACCGAAACAATTCCTAGCAGTTCACCTTGGATCACAGGTGCGCGCCAAATTCCCACATTAGCAAACATCCGCGCTACATATTCCACGTCTAAATCGGGATTAACAACGATGCAAGGCTTGCTCATCACTTGGTAAACACGCATCTTTTTCGGATCTTTACCAGCAGCAACTACTTTACCTGCAATATCAGTTTCGGTAATAATACCATAAGCATCGTCAGGGGTACGAGGTACAACTATCAAGCACCGTAATTCTTTGAGCCTCATTAGTCTGACTGCATCTGAGACGGTAGCGGAACCGCGAATGGTTGCTACATTTTTAGTCATTATATCTTTGGCTCTCATAGTTCCTGCTCCTTATCCTTATTTGCAAGGAAATCGGTTCTAAAATTACTATTTCTGCCAATCTTTGCCTTGAGTCAGTATCAATTACCAACTTTAACTCAGGCTGACTGGATTTACTTTTTCAAAAAGCAGTTATGGAATTAAAACAGTCGTTTCAGAAAATATTGCATCTGTCTCACACATTCTCGAATTTGGCTTTGTCTAGGAGAATAATTACGCTTTACCCCGAAATATATCATCTTGAAGATGTTTTTTTAATTCTCCTTTTTTTCTTGAGTGAATATGGCTTTTTGACTGTTTTACATCAATGTATAACTACTTTTTGATGTTTGATTGTAGGTTTGGAACAACTCCTTTCGCCTACATTTATATATTAACTTCTTATCTTTTTTGCACAAGGAATCATTTATAAAACTTTGCATAAATATATCGCAAACTTAAGATTAAAACAAGTTTAAAAAAAATGAATATCTCAATTATTTAAGCTAATAGAGTTGATTTGATCATTCATATCTTTATTAATCATAAATATGCAAATTGCAATTAATTTTTAATAATGAAGTATTTGAAATTACTTATAAACCCTTGTGCGGATGGTACTTGGACTTATATAGCAGAAAAAATGTAGATAATACTTATCGGTTTATATATATAGCAATCCGATTTGATTCCTGAATCACTCGTAGAGACTCTTAACGGGGAACTCTTAACGGGGAACAGGGAAGAAGGAATAAAGGTGTAGTAAGCTTTGTAAGCGCACAGCGCAGGCTACGCCAACAAAAATCAAATAGGAGTCCTATATTTGCTAGTCATTAATAAGTAATTTGGTTATAGGTATTACAATATTTCATGTCAGTATGTTGTATTAGCAATTACTAAATTATGAATAATTCAACATTGATAATTAAATATTAAAAAAAGCCACAATAGCGGCAAAATATAGCGGTTTTCAGTTGAGTTCAATACACTCAAAACCTCACCCCGTCCTTCGGACACCCCTCTCCGAACTTGCAACAGAGGGGAAGGGGGTGAGGTTTATCTGTATTCTATCCAAGTGAAAAGTGCTATATGTATGTAAAATTCAATAATTTTTCTGAAGCAAAATTACATACTGATAAAATCAATCTATTTTTTGTGAGCAACTATATGAAAAATATGCCAGTGTTTTTCTTCTCCGATAGCTGTCTTCCCTGGATGGTCTTCCTCTTCGAGAATTTCAATTTCAAAAGGTTCTAGTAAAATTTCTAACTGTTGACGGGTATGATGATTCATCGAAGAATAAATTGCCCAAGAGTCCTTCTCGCCAAATAATTGACCACAAAAACGACCACCAGGACGTAAAGATGAAACAATTACCTTCCATAAACTAGGAAAATATTCTGGAGGACAAAAAGGCAGAGAAAAACTAGCATTTACTAAATCTATAGATTCTGGTAAATGAATTTCTTCAAAACGCATCAAAGTGGTTTCTAAAAGTTCATAATTTATACCAGGACGATTTAACAAACGGTTAATCGCTTCCTGTTCACCGTCAATTGCTAATACCCGCCAACCATGACGCAAAATTTCTATCGTATCTCGTCCATCTCCACATCCTAAATCAACTGCAAATTTATTCTCAGTAGAATTTGAATTTTCATGTTCAAATCGCTCTAAAGCTGCTAACAACGTATCTCTAGGTGGACGACCTGCAACAGCATTATAATAAGTAGACCAATCGCGCTCAAAATCTGGATTTTGATGATCATATTTGGTTGGTTGTGACATAAATGATAAATATTAAAAAAAACTGAACAAAAGTATCAGTACTATTTTACACTGATAGGATTAATAGGTAAAAAATCCTAAAAACCAAAAGTAAAAATATGAAAATTAGCGCTCGTAATAATTTCAAAGGTACTGTCAAAAAAATTATACCTGGCATTGTCAGTACAGAGGTAACAATTGAAATTGCTCCTGGGATTGAAGTAGTTTCAGTGATTACAAAATCCTCATCAGATAGCTTGCATCTAAAGGTAGGCAATGAGGTTTACGCAATCATAAAAGCAACAGAGGTAATGGTTGCTGTAGATTAAGATAAAATCTCGGACTTGGCAGAGCTTTTGATTTCAATCAAAGAGGCAATTTTTTTGAGATTGCCTTTTGCTGATGATGCTTATTTAATCTGTGCCAGTGGACAATTGTTCGATCTGCATGGACAAATTGGTTTTCCTTTAAACCACTACATTTGGGTACTATCGATTTGACTAAACGATAGTCATCCGGCTGAACAAAATTCAACTCAAACCAGACGGCAATTTTTGCAATTAGACGACTGAGGTTTGGCAAACCAAAGGGAACATAATACCGGAAGTTTATCCAAGTGTTGTCCTCATCTATCGGAGTAACGGTAACAAACAGCTTGATGCCACCCAGCCCGAAATCAAAAACAGATAGGTTAGGAAATAAAACCTCATTCTTGAATCGAATAGAGGGTCCGTCCTTCCCCTCTCCCTTGAGAATTCCTTGGGTCTTGATTTGATTGCCGATCGCCTGAGTATCGAGAGTATCAAGACGCTTTGCTGTGCCAATTCCTGACCATTTGGCGATGCTACGGTGGGCAAAGGCAAAGTGATGAATATCAATCAAGGCACTTTCGACAGCACGGGTGAAATGTACATCCCAAACCATTTCTGCATCAGCCCAACGACGGGGGCGATCGCTTAGTTCGGTAAACCAAGGAATTTCCCAGGTTGTCGTTTCCTCGTCCCCCCACCAAAGCCAGATCAATCCGTGAGACTCTTGCACCCTATAAGATTTAACCCGCATTAGACGACTAATCCTAGCCCCTTGTCCTTCACAAGGCATGAATATACACTGACCATCAACAGCAAATTGAAATCCATGATAAGGACATTCCAGACAGCTTTTGTCATCTGAATGGGAAATTTTACCCAAGGCTAAGTCAACACCCCGGTGAGGGCAGTGACGACTTTGACACACAATCTTACCATCACTATCGCGCCATAGTACCAAGTCAATTCCCAAGCGACGAATGCCTAGGGGCTGAGACCTCACACTGTCAGACGCTGCGATCGCATACCAGGCAATTGGAAAAGCAGTCTCTAAGGTAGGGAGATTAGAAAGTTCAGTTTGGGGAGTTTGTGGAGATAAGACCATAGGACATAAACATCACAACAGTTGTTATAATTAAATCATAACAGATGTTATAAAATAGGCAAGTCTTTGATTAAGAAAGATTTATTAACATGAGTATTCTGGCAGATAAGCAGACTCAGTGGCGATTGAAAGTAGCTGCGGCAGCTTTAGAGTTAATCAGCCGTGAGGGATTAAAGGGTGCTAGTTTGCGAGCAATTGCTCATGAGTTGGATAGTACAACGGGAGTGTTAACCCACTACTTCCGCAATAAGGATGAATTATTACTGTTTGTGCTAGAAACAATTATGATTCGTCTGTCGGAAATCATGATACAAGCAGCAGAGGGTACCCAAGGGTTACAACGTCTGAAAGTGATGATGTTAGCAATCTTGCCCACCACTAAGGAATTAGTGACCATTTGGCGGGCTTGGTTAGCCTTTGTAGGAGCAGCGCTGGGTCACGCCGAATTAGTCGATGAACACAAACGCCATTACGCTAACTTCAAAACCTTTATTCGAGAAGAACTCACCCTGTTGCAAAAAGCGGGTGAGATTGGTCTGGATCTGGATCTCGATTTTGAAGCTGCAGCCTGGATTGCTACCTTTGATGGCATCGGCGTGAATATGATTGCTGCACCCCAATCCTACTCACCTCAAGAGTTAGATACCTTGGTGAGCCGATACTTGAAAACTTTACAGCCTTAAGTATAAAGTAGGGTGCGTTGCGCTACGGGACAACACAGCAAAAGGGTAGTATTTTCCCTTAGGACAACACAGCACATAAATATGGGCATCCAAAAAACAAACACCATTCTTTCGCACCGATGCCCAACTACCGCAGACCTGATGTTTCTGGTGCTACCTACTTCATCACCCAAGTTACTTACCAACGAGAACCCTTGCTTTGCTCCGACATTGGACGTACTGCTCTTCGCAAAGCTATAGCGGTTTTCACGCTTTGTGCAATATAGACACTCACCTCACCCCGGCTAAAGCCACCCCTCTCCTTAGTAAGGAGAGGGGAAGGGGTGAGGTTTTTTCTACATTGATGCCTTTGTTTTACTACCAGAACATTTTCATTGTTTATTGTCCTGATATTTACCCCTTTCAGAAGCTTACTCACATTTTGCGCCAAGAACAATTGATGTAAATTAATAACTCAGTATTAATGATAAAAGCTTAATTTAGCGATAAAAACTCAATAAAATAATGTAGCTTGATTGCACTGCTTCTAAGTTTTTAATTGTTTATACGGATAGGTGCAAGATATGAACCCAGAAGTAGTGGGAGTTTATTTTATTATTTATTTTTTGCGTAGGTAATTTTACCCTAAAACGTGATAAATGTTTTAACTTATTGCATGAAGAATTCCACTATAAATTTACTGAAATTTTATATTTCTGTATTTTTTGTTCATGATATTTATTTAAGTAATACAGTTGTGGAGTTAAGCTTTATGAAGCCTGGTAATAACGGTTCCGATGTCATTATTCAAGAACAAAATAGTTTCTTTGAGGCTGTGGCATCAGTAAATACTTTTGAATTTCTTGAGCAACTATTCGACAATCAAACAGTTGATGTGCCCGTCATTGCAACTGCAGTGGCAAATGCAAGTGCCTCCAGTATAGCTGTTGGTTTGAATAATTCAACACCTATTGAAACAGGTAATGGGGCAGATGTTATTAAAGGGATCGGTAAAGCTGAAAGCATTGCCACAGCAATAGCTTCAGCCAAAGCGGAGGCAATAATTGCAGCTATTAACAACTCTAATGTCGATGTTAGTGCTGCTGCTATTGCATTTGCTGAGGCGATCGCCAATGCCGGTGCTGTAGGCATTAATAACTCAAGCACGATCTCTACAGGTAATGGAGACGATCTTGTTGTTGGAGAAGCAACTGCCATTGGCATAGCAGAAGCTCTTGTAGAAGCCTCAGCAAACATTTTACCCTTTAACGATGCCTCTAGCACCGTGACCTCTAATACCTTCATTGAGACACTAGCAATTACCGAAATCAATGCACTAGCCATTGGTATCAGGGGAGGTGAATACAACTTAGGAAATGGTGATGACATAATCAGAGCCAGTGCCACAGGTGCTGGTATCAACATAGGTGTACAAGACGTTGTGATCTATGGTGGAAAAGGCAATGATACCTTCGATCTTCAGAGTGGCACAGGTGAAGTAATTGGAGGAAAAGGAGATGATCTGCTCATTCTAGAGGGCAGCATCACTGATTACAACTTTAGCGGTTTAGATTTGAATCTTGGGGTTAATATCCAAAATAGTAACAATAGCACCGATCTATTTGTCAGTGGGGTTGAGGAATTTAAATTTGTTGCGGATTCTGGCATTACCTATGAATACGCCGACTTGGTATTTTCCTAATGCCAGATTAATAGATACTGCAAACAATATACTCATAAATTTTGAGTTTTTTCTGGGTTTTTTAGTTCTGAAGAACTAGATTTTTAAATACTTGAATAGCATCTGTAAGATTATCAAGGTTAGTCAGTAAAAACCTGGTTAACTGACAAAAAAAAAGAAAGTAAAAAGTAGGGTGTGTTGTCGCGTAGCGCAACGCACCACTTAATTTTTTCCCCCAGGGCAACGCATCATATATTTATCCTATATAAATAAGAAAAAGTCATAGCTAGAAAATAGCTATGACTCTGACATTGACTAAGGGCAGAAACAAACTGAAAAACTTTACACCAAATAAGGTTCTTGATGAGTCTTAATAGTGCAATTAGAGCGTGGATAGCTAACACAAAGTAGAGCAAATCCTTTTTCCATTTGCTCATCATCTAGAAAGATTTGATCGGACTGATCGATTTCGCCTTCAACTACTTTACCAACACAGCTAGAGCAAGAACCAGAGTGGCAAGAGAAAGGCAAATCGATACCGTGTTCTTCTGCTCCATCCACGATATTAGTTTCTTCGTCAATCTCAATTGTGGTGTCGAGATCCTCTTTTTTGTTGATTAATCTAACTTGGTAAGTAGCCATTTTCCGATTCTCCTCAGACTAAATAGATAATGCTTTGATTGGTTAATATTGAGCCTGATATTGCTCAAAAGCGGAGTGCTAAAACTCCTTACTGATTTTCATTGCAAGGTACACCCGTGGGAGTACAATTACCTGCACTAAATGATTTACCACAACTACAGGTATTGCTGGCGTTGGGGTTGGTAAATTTAAAGCCGCTTTCCATCACACCATCAACAAAATCAATCACCATCCCTTCCAGCAAAGGGGCACTTTTGTTATCAATATAAAGTGTCACACCTTGTTCAATTACCAAATCATCTGGTTGTGGTTTACTAGTAATATCCATGGCATATTCATAGCCATTGCAACCACCATCTTTAACAGAGATGCGGATACCCTTAGTTACCCCCTTGGAATCTTTAGCAGAACCTGCTAGAAATGTCCGCAGTCGAAATTCTGCTTTTTCTGTCAAAGTAACTGTCATTAAACCTCCTGATGCTTTGGGATTAATTGTGCTGATGGAAGATTTTAATTTTTCTCGTGGTGAACAAGAAAGCAATGTCTTTTAACTCCTAAGAAACCGGATTTATCAAGAGTTGAAATATTCTGAATAAACCCGATTTATCATTGCCAAAAAGCCGAATATAATATTGAGAATTACTTCTTATTTTTGGCAATTACCCGCAGTTTCCACTGGTTGAGATTGAGAGTATCTCCAGGGTGCATTGTTACCACATACTGGACAAGAGCGATCGCGATGAGAACGACGTTTAGCAAATTCCATCCGGTTCAAGTCGATAGTCAGTAGTTGTGACAACAGAGGCTGACTAAAACCAGTGATTAGCTTAATAGCTTCCAAAGCCGTTAAACAAGCTAATGTTCCAGAAACTGCACCCACAACAGAGAAACCACGGCGATCCCAGTCAGGCTTTTCAGGAAACAGACAAGACAAACAGGGAGTTACACCAGGAATAATCGTAGTTAAGTAAGCCTCCATCCCGTCCATAGCTGCTTCTATCATTGGCTTACGCCAGCGTACACAGGCTTCATTGAGCAAATTGCGCTCGGTGAAATTGTGGGCGCAATCTAAAGCCATATCTGCCGATTGCACTAAAGAATCAACATTTTCCGCCGTAATATAGTCATGAACAGTTTCTATCTGGACATCGGGATTGATGGCTTCTAAGGTTTCCTTAGCTTTAAATACCCTTGGTTTACCTACCCAATCGTCCGTCATCAGAATCTGACGGTTCATATCATCAAGCCGCAAATCGCCACCCCGGACTAGGATCAGTCGCCCAACGCCTGCTACAGCCAGGTATAGGGCAGCTGTACCGCCTAATCCTCCCACACCAGTTACTAGAACCGTCGCTGACTTGAGACGCTTTTGTGCCAACTCACCAAAATTGGGGAGCATCATTTGACGACGATAACGTTCTAACTCCTTAGGCGTTAGGTTAACCAATTTTTACCTCCTAATCA
This sequence comes from Nostocaceae cyanobacterium, assembly GCA_030065825.1. Classification (GTDB taxonomy): domain Bacteria; phylum Cyanobacteriota; class Cyanobacteriia; order Cyanobacteriales; family Nostocaceae; genus JASJCY01. The sequence goes on from JASJCY010000036.1 coordinate 25,487, forward strand.
GAAGTGATTTCTGTCAGCGTTACTACATTTTTCGGCTTATCTTTAAATACTTTGAACAGCTTTTGTTCATGGGGAGTAGATTCTAGAAAAACCTGATAAGCTGTTGCTAAAGCTTCTCGATAATGACTGAGCTTATCTGATAAATTTAGGTCAGGATAATTGTCATCAATTTCCTGAATATATTGGGAAAATTTCTGCAAAATATGCAGGCGATTGACATTCACAACTTGTTGGTCAAAAGGAATTTGAAAAAACTCCAAATATTCCTCTGCATCTGAGATTTGTTTAAATTTATCTACATCCAAATTCATGTAGCTTTCTCCAGTTGTTTCAAGTGTTGCTTTAATTCATCTAATTGGCGATATATATCATAAGTCGCCTGAGCAACATCCATGAGTGTTTGGTAATCTGTGGGTAATCCTTCCGCCAAATCATGCAAGTCCATTTTCATTTGACCTGCTTTACTATTCAGGCGTTTAATTCTAGTTTTTAGTTCTTCAATATTTGTTTTTTCTGTTTGAGTCATACTCCTTTCCAAAGTAATTTTGTAGGGGCGCAAAGCTTGCGCCCAAAAGTTTTGTAGGGGCGCAAACCTTGCGCCCAAAAGTTTTGTAGGGGCGCAAACCTTGCATCCAAAAGTTTTGTAGGGGCGCAAACCTTGCATCCAAAATTTTTGTAGGGGTGCAAACCTTGCATCCAAAAGTTTTGTAGGGGCGCAAAACTTACATCCAAAAGTTTTGTAGGGGCGCAAAACTTACATCCAAAAGTTTTGTAGGGGCGCAAACCTTGCGCCCAAAAGTTAGAAATTAGTATTTAAATCTTGCCAACTTCGGGAAATCTTTTTGCCAATTCAATTCCCTTTTGGACTAATTTGTCTCCTTCTTCTGCCAATTTTTCTAAGGATTCAAAGCCAAAACGGTGAGCATCCCGCAAGGTTTTTACTGTTAGTAATAATCGTCCAGAAAATACTAAAGCCCAGCCAAAACCTTCATGACTTAAATCCACCACAACCTGGGATATTAGACCAGTTTCTTGTTCAATACGAGCCGCAATACCCCGATAAAACGCCATAATTCGACTGACAGTTATCGGATCGACTTCACCTTCTAGAGAAATTTCGCGTTTCTTTTGCTTACTAACAATAAAGGGTTTGAGGATTAATTCATCGGACCAACTCCGATAGACACCATAAGTATCTTGTCCCCGAATTTGCTGCACAATAGCTTTGAGAAATGGAGAGTTTAAGACTTCTGTATTGGCAGTATTATTCACACTGTTGGTGCTACTCATACAGTTGTTTCCTCCTCTAAATCACTTTCAAATTCTTCTGCAAAACTTGGTTTATCTTTCTTTAAAGCCTTGCGTAACCATGGTGGAGGATTGCCCTTGAGGGTTTGCACTAATTTATCTAGAATATCGGCAATTTTATCTGTATCTTTTTTGGCTTTGACTGGAGTTACACCCTTTTTAATTAATTTTGCCGCAGCCGTACCACCAATTGCCGAAACATAAACAATTGTGCAATCATTTAGGGCTTTTAGTTTGGCAGCTACTTTATCTTCATTGCCATCTTGTTTGAGGTCGCCGTCAAATTTAAGGGTTTCTAAGAAGTGATACCCTTCGTCGGAAATTTCATAGACATCTACTTCTTTTGCCCATCCAAAATGAGCATTAATATGGACTCTGTCACTAGTCGTGAAGGCTATTTTCATCGTCTTTCGATAGTTGATATGGCAGTTGCAAAAAATTAAAAATTAAAAAATGGGAACTCCTAATTCTTAATTCCTAATTTTTAGTTTCTAACTCCTAACTTTTGGGCGCAAGCATTGCGTAACTTTTGGGCGCAAGCATTGCGCCCCTACTCCTAACTTTTGGGGGCAAGATTTACGCCCCTACAAATTCCTAATTTCTAAGTTTTGGGGGCAAGATTTACGCCCCTACAAATTCCTAATTTCTAACTTTTGGGGGCAATATTTACGCTCCTACAAATTCCTAATTCCTAAGTTTTGGGCGCAAGCATTGCGCCCCTACAAATTCCTAACTAAAACAATTACCAATCACCATGAAAATCTTTGGCTTTTTCTTCTTCTGCTTCTAAAAAGATGTTACCAATGTCAAACAACATCTGCATTGTTCCTCGATAACCAACTTTCGTATACTGACCATTACCTAAACGGTCAAAAATAGGAATACCAAGACGATACAGAGGAATGGAAAGACGTTTGGCGATCGCACTAGCGTGGGAGTTAGCAATTAACAAATCAGACCCCTGCGCCATTTGCTCGAAGTCTTCATAATCACCAATGGTGACGGTTTCTACGGGTAGTTTTTCTAATAGGGGAGAACGGGTAGTAGTGACTGCAGTGTGAATTTCTGCACCCATTGACCGTAAGAAATTCACTGTTGACCACAACAAGTCGGGTTCTAAGGCTAAGGAGACTCGTTTACGACCAAAGAAAAAATGAGTATCTAACATCGCATCTTGTAACTGGCGACGCTGATGACAGTATTTTTCGGGAACGCTAACACCACTGAGGTCTGATAATGCTTGTAAAAACTCATCTACTGGTGTTAGTCCGGTAAGTTCGGGAAAGACTTCATAAGGGATATGGAAGCGTTCATGGAGGATTTCGGCTGCACCCCGCACGCTCTCACCCAAGACTAGGGTAAAAGCAGAACTACCTGCTTGTCGTAGTTGTTCTAGGGTTGCACCTCCCACTGTAATAGGACTCCAATCGTCGTCCAAATGTCCATCCATAGATGCAGCGAGGTCAGGAATTACAATGGGTACTAACCCAAAAGCGCTGACAATTTCCTTAACTTCCTGGACATCCCCTGGAGCAAAGGCAGAGCTTACTATAATATTAATTTGATTTGCCTTAGTTTCTCCGGGTTGTGGCAATTCCCTGACAATACTTTCCACCGCAGCAGCAAAACCATCTTGCAATGCACCCTTAAAATCCGGTGCAGAAACCAAGACAATGGGCAAATCCTTTAATTCTGGGTGTTTTTTGCGGAATTCTTTCATAATTCCTTGCATATCATCACCCCTAGTTTCCGTCAGTCCGGTAGTACACAGACCGATGATTTCAGGCTTGACCTTTTCTACTAAGGTGAGAATTGCTTGTTCTACATTTTCTTCCCCCCCCAAAATAGTTGTTACCTCCGTCATAGCGGTAGTGGAAAGGGGAATCACCTCCCGGAAATGTCGCACCAGGATAACTTTTGCAAAAGCTGTACAGCCTTGGGAACCGTGTAATAGGGGAATTGTTCCTTTTAATCCTAAAAAGGCGAGAGTTGCACCTAGAGGTTGGCTTTGTTTGAGGGGATTTACTACAACTGCTTTATTGGGAGTCGTCAGAGTCGCCATGATTTGATTTCCAGTGGGTGATGGGGAGGTGGGGAAGAGGGGGGAGATGGGGAAGATGGGGGAGAGGGGGGAGAGGGGGAAGAGGGGGAAGTAGATTTTCTTCGTTGTCTCCCTTGTCCTTGTTGTTTTTCCTTACTCCCAGGGTGCACTTTTACGTACTTGTTCCCAAACGGGGCTGTAGAGGGCTTCATCTAATTCCCTAGCCATTTCTACCATCCCTGCATAGCCTGCATAACGATGATGACGTTCCTGGTTAATATCTAAGAAGGGAATTCTGGCTTTTAGAGCAGTATATTGATTACGACCACCAGCAATCAACATATCTGCTTTAGTTTCCTTGATGATGCGCAGGATTTCTTTGGGATTACCTTTTTCTAGAGTAATACCATCATTTCCTAGCAACTGTTTAATACGAGCTTTATCTTCCTCTGTACTCTTCTTAGTACTGGTAGCCACAACCTCCATTCCCAAGTCTTTAGCCGCCGATACCACAGACCAACTTTTGACACCTCCAGTATAAATAACAACGCGTTTATCCTTGAGGCGATCCCGGTAAGGAGCTAGTACTTTGTCTAAAGCAGCGGTTTCTTCGGCAATTAGTTTCTCAGTACGCCACTGTAAATCAATATCACCCAATTTCTCGGCAATATTCCGTAAACAACGGTTTATATCTTCCACGCCATAAAATGACTCTTCAATGTAAGGAATACCATATTTTTCCTCCATCTTTCTGCCCATATTTAATAGGGCTTTGGAGCAAATCATCACATTGAGTTTGGCTCGGTGAGCGTAAGCGACTTCTTGGTAGCGAGCATCACCCGTAATTTTGGCTAAGACGCGAATCCCCAATTTCTTAAACAAGGGCAAAACATTCCACATTTCCCCGGCGATATTGTACTCACCAATTAGGTTAATATCATAAGGTGTTGTATACTCTGGTTCACCTAAACGCTTACTACTACATCTGCTTAGTTTTCTTGGCGATAGCCTTCTGGGAGAGTAATCCAACAACCAAAAACTTTGGTATTGTTGGGTTTCACTACCGTTCACCGAACACTACCTGTACGTTCTACCCAACCTACATTTATTTTTCTCTTCCCAGAGTGACAGAAGCTGTTCAGTGGCGATCGCCTTTTATGGATGTAAAGAAACAGAAATGTTTATTAGGAGAGGGTTAATCTCAGCATCGGCTGTGGCAACTAACACAAATGTAACACTTCTAATTACAAGTTACGTAGCTTGCTTCCTCGTTTTTGGTCTGTTTAAAAATCATAAACGGACATTTTCCAGAAACATTATATACATCTTCCCGTTCAGAGCATTTTTGCGATGAGGACGCCAAGGCTTGGTGATAATATCAAGTGAGCCATTGTCGGTGATATCACCAACTACTGTTGCGTGACCACCGAGGTTAATGTCCAAAATTACATGCTCTTCCCATAGTTTTCCATAGCCATCGACGTTTTCCCAAATATAGAAACGCGGGGGTTTCTCACCTCTGACGGCTTCCATTTCACAACTCAAGACATCGAGATCCCCATCTCCATCTAAGTCACCGACATAGAGACTATGGTATGCTCCACGTCGTGGCTCTTTACCAGGATTGTAAATTTCGTGACGCTTCCATTCTCGTCCTTTCCCATCAAGGTTTTCCATCCACCAAACCTTACCACCAGGGATTTCTGCATCGGTAAATACAATATCGTTTTTACCATCAGCGTTGAGATCGCAAATGACACTACAGGTAGCATTAAATGCATAGGGAGGACGGAAATCTGGAGGTGGTGGTGTACTAGGACCAATGGGATGTTCGATCCACTCGCTTCCATCGCCATTGACATTTTCAAGCCATACATCTGTACGAACGATATCTATATCTCCATCACCATCTATATCACCCACAGAAACCCCTGCATGGACTGATGGACCTATGTCATGACGTAGCCAAGGTTGGGTGGGGTCAGCAGGAATTTTGTACCAACGTAGGTTATTTTTGTCGGACATGGTAATGACTTCTAATTTACCATCACCATCGATATCGGCGGCAACTAAATCATGAACCGCAGTTAGTTTTCTGTCAAAAACATGACGTTTAAATGGCTTATCTGGATTGCGTGAGTTTTGATACCATGCTCCACCAGCTACGAAGTCAACCCAACCATCGCCATCGACATCAAAGGCACAAGCACCTACATCAGAAGGGGAATTTTTTCCTAAGAGATGGCGAGACCATGTTTTGTCGGTATGGTATTTGTACCAGTAGACGTTACCATATTGCCGTCCAACAATATATTCTAGTTTTCCGTCATTATCCAAGTCTGCCAGGGCAGTTTGAGCATAGTAACCTTTGGGCAAACTAATATCAATTGTGTGATTTTGAAAGCGAAATTTAGAATTCATGACATTTGAAGCAAATAATGTTGATTCTCTCAAACTTGTGATCGTTGTTTTAGCTTTGATGGCAGAAGTACGAGCATTAAAACTATGCCTAAAATTAGGGCTAGACAAGCAACAAAGAGGGTTATATGTAACCCTGAGACAAATCCATTTTTAATTTCCTGCTGTAGTGCCAAGGTGGAAATTGTGGATGGAATATCCTGGGAAATTTGAGTTAAATAGTGTAGAGGTTCTGCAGCAATTCTGTCTTGAAGAGGGGAAGGTAAATTCCACTGACTCAGAGATTGTCTGAGAATGGAATCTAGTCGCTGGGAAAGGATTGTCCCCTGAATGGCTATTCCTAAAATACCTCCAAACTGAATGCTAATACTGGATACTGCCGAAGCAATTCCTTCTTGAATGGGAAGTACGGAATTCATTGCCCCTGAAGCTAAGGGTGCTACTGTCAAACCACCCCCAAAGCCTGACAACACAAGATACCAGAGAATTTCTCCGTATTCAGTATTTACACTAATGTTGGTCAGTGCCAGGGTGGCGATGGTTGCCATGACTAAGCCACTGATAATGGGAAAACGCCAGCCCAATCGAGCAGCTACCCATCCAGAAGCAAAGGCAGCTACAATAATTGCTCCGTTCATGGGCAAAAAGCACATTCCTGTTGTTACTGCTGAATATCCTTGTACATTCTGTAAAAATATACTCAAAATAAAGAATAAACCGCCGGAAGTGAAAAATACTAGGGTTTGAGTGATGATAATAACAGTAAATGTCTGGTTTCTCAGCAAGGGCAGAGGGATAATAGGGTGAGTGCTGCGGGACTCAACAATCCAAAAACCTAAAAAGCTGAAACAGCTCACCCCTAGCAACGCAATTGTATGGGGTGACAGCCACGCACCGTTACTGCCATCGGTGAGTGCCCAGGTGAGGGAAGCGATCGCCACAATGCTGAGTAATAGTCCGGGCAAATCTAGATGTTGGGTTGTGAAATTTTGATTTTCCTTAAAACCACGGCAGGTCATAATCAAGGTAATTACACCCAGAGGTACGTTGAAAAGAAAGATACTTTGCCACCCCAAGACATCCACAAACAACCCACCCAATCCAGGTCCTGCTACCATGGCTAGGGCAGACACCGCAGACCAAATGCCAATTGCTTTTGTTCTTTCCTCTAAATCAGGGAAAATAGCGGTAACGATGGTCAGGGAAAGGGGGATTAATGCCGCTGCACCAATGCCTTGCAGCCCTCGCGCAGCAATCAAGACTTCAAGATTAGGTGCAAATCCGCAGATTGCGGAGGCAACTGTGAAAAGAATTAAACCAGACAGAAATATCCGTCTACGTCCATAAAGGTCGCCGAATTTACCAGTGGCTAATAATAAACTGGCTACAGGTAGGTGATAGGCATTGAGAATCCATTGTATATCTGCAACATTTGCTCCCAAACTCTTCTGAATCTGGGGAAGGGCGACATCCGTAGAAGTACCATCAAAATTGGTCATAAATAGTGCCAAACACATGGCAGCCAGGGCGATCGCTTTAGTACCCCCTCGATCCATCGGCATTACTTGTTCTGGGGGGGGATAATGTGTCATTTTGCCAGAAGATTTTGAATGTTGAATTTGTTTCATAATTAAGGTTGGGAGTTAATAAGAATTGCAAACAGGACTGAACCCTGTAGGATTATTAAATGACTGTAAATGCATTCACAAAAAACAAGCAAACTAGGGCATTACCTAGGGGAATAAAAAAGTTATCTGTACCTCGTGGGGCTATTAACTCAACCACCATAGTTGTAGTCGCTACAGCCAAACACAAAAGCCACCAGGGTAAAGATAATCCATTGAAGGCAGCGATAAACATCAGGGGCAATAAACTTCCTAGGAAAACTGAGGTTGTTCCTAATAGAGATTTGCGATTAATTTGTCCTATTCCCCAAACCCTTAGTTTTTGTTTTCCCCATGTAGCCCCGATTATTTCTCCTAATGCATCGCCAATTGTTAAAGGTAGAAAAACGAAAGATGGAAATAGTAATAGATTCGCGGAGTCAGCCAAGTTATCTCTAGCCATGAATTCTATAAAATAGAGTGGTAATAAATTCAGAAATGCAAATTTAACAACAAGTGCATTTTTTCTACCGTATATCCCATCGCGAATTCGAGCGTCGGCTCCATAGAGTATTCCAGATAAGCCGAATATTTTGTTTGAAGAATAGCTAATGATATACAGAAAAAGTAAGATGAATTGATAACTCAAGCCACCCACCATGCCTATGTATGTGTCTTGAATAAAGAAGTTGAAGATAAATATTTGCCAGAAACCTACGGTAAAATGACTCAATTTTCGAGGAAGTCCATCTATAATTCGGAGTCTTTTATCACCATATTTAGCAATTAATTTGCTTAATGAGAAGTTGTTTTTGCGATTTGAAAAAACTAATTTACATTCGGCTGATGTCATTCCTATGCGGCGGAGAAGATTCCATTTAAAACAGGCGAAAAATGGATAAATAATTAAAAATTCTATAATGTATGCTCCGCAATAAATCAAAATTTTATAGTTAAAATCAAAAACATTCATGCTACATAATTTTTTGGAAAAATACAGTACTGAATCGAATCGATGGCATCAAAAGTAACTTCTACACAAACTAATGGTTCAGGAAAAATAACTTTCTAAGCAAGAATTGGAAAATATACCATTGGTATCCCATTGTTGGCGAATATGAATAAAGTCATGCCATTTTTCATATTGTTGTTTTAAGTATTTTTGATCTACAGCTATTTGCTTTCCCCAGTGACAACGAAAATTAAATGGTTTCAGTAATTCAAGCATTTCTTGAAAAAACTTACCATTGTGGGGATATTCCCAAAACTCTAGCCAACAAATTGCTTGATTGTAAGCAGGACTTAACCAGAAATTATCAGCAGCAGTACAGCGAATATGAATGTGCATAGTAGGGTATTTCTGGGTTTTGTGAAAATGATTGCGGATACAATTGAGTGCGGCACAGGCTTGAGAATAAGGAATAGCAATTTCCATGTCACCGACTGGTTGAAAATCATCGGGTTCTTCATTTGTGGTGATATCAACAGATGTGGAATCAAAATGTGTTAAGACAAAATCACTACGTCCAAATGGAGAAGAATATACTGTTTGATCATATTGTTGGATGCACCATCTTTGGAGCCAATTTAATTTGTAATTTTCAAACAGACGCTGGGCAAATTTGTTAATAAAATCTGTTATTCGTCTCTCTAGCTTTGTCGTTTTGACAGGATACCATCCACCATTTTGTTTGATGGGTTTTTCTGTGGGATTGATTAGTACAATTTGTACTTTGTCTGTGATTGGTGAATACCTGATATCAACATATTTATTATCGCGATTGATATCATCAAACTGTTGGATAAAAGTATCCATTGATAGAGAGATAACTTGAGATTGTAAAGAAAATGCGGGAACACATTTGAATGTTACTGTAGAAATAATTCCCAACAATCCCATGGAAATCACGACTGCATTAAAGATGTCTTGGGAATTATCAACTTCTAAAATACTGCCATCGGCTCTAATTAGTCGCAAAGTTTGGACATAACCACTGAGACTTTTGTAATATAAGGAACCGCCATGAGTACCTGTAGAAATTGCTCCAGAAACTGTTTGTTGAGCAATGGTTCCAAGTGTAGGTAATGCCAAGTTATGTTCTGCTAAAATTTCATTTAGCTCCCAAATTTTCATGCCTGCTTGTACAGTAACTAGGGAGCCTTCAATGTTGACCAAGTTTTTATATTTATCCAGGACAATGCACACACCATCTGTTGCAGGAATGGGAGCAGCAGAATGTAAAGATCCTATGGTTCTAACCTTAAGATTCTGTTGTGCTGCTTCTTGAATGATTTGGATTATTTCTTCTTCTGTAGTCGGATGGGCTACTGTATCGGGAGAAAAACTATAAAGGGAAACCGCACTTTTTAAAGTCTGTTTTTGTACTTGTTTTTGCAAGTTTTTATACAGAAAATTATCTTGTTTGAAAACATTGTTTTTGGGACTCCTATCTAATAGAAAATCAAACAAAAATTGACGTATACTTGTATTTATATTTGTTGAATTTACTGTTTTATTCATATTTTACCCCTTGATAAAAATCTTATCTGTTGACTGTTCGTTTACTCTCCCAAAAGCGTGGTTTTAAGACCCCCGTCACACGCAGTCTTTATTCCCTATTCCCTGTTCCCCGTTCCCTTTATTTGAGAATTGGCAAGCACGCTCTATTTGCAAGAATTTTATTCAGAATATCGGGAATTTCAAACACGGCTTGATTATTTATAGCAGCGACATTAGTACGGTAACGAGCAAAATTTTCAGGTTCAATCAAGTTCTCAACTGCCTTTTGAATGTGGCGAAAACTTGGGATGGTAATACCTACTTCTTTCTCTTGAATCCAATCAGCTGCGTATCGTTCCTGTGGTAATGTTAAAAAATTACGTTCCACAATCACGGGTAACTTCATCACCAGTGCCTCACTGATGCTGACATTACCGGGTTTGCCAATAAAAAAATCGGCAAGATGCATATAGTAGGGAATGTCTTCAGTAAAGGTAACAACCAGACGTTTTTGCAGACTTTGATATCTGCGCAGAAATGAAGCTACTTCTTGATTGCGTCCGCAAAGAAATATAAGCTGGATTTTTTGTTGGAAATATTCCAGACGCTTGGCAATATCCAGCATTATTTTTGAACCATTAGCCCCAAATAACACCAATCCCGTGACACAGTCTGGGTCTAAACCCAACCGTTGCCTTTCAATATGGCGATCAACTTCAATCGGTTGATAAAAGCGGGGGTGAATCACCAACCCCGAAGTTTTGATAATATGCTGTTTATCTACACCCAAATCCCTTGCTTGTTCTACAGCTTTTTCAGTCCCGCAGACCAGATAATTTTTTGTTTGCGGTTCTATCCAGTATGCAGGGGGACAATCGGCAAAATCTGTGAGAATGGTGACTACAGGGGTATCTAGCTTTGCCTTCTGTACACTTTCCCAGAGTGCTTTATTATGAAAAGGCACTACAGAAACTATCAAATCTGGCTGTTGCTGACGCCAATTTTTCTCCAGCAAACTAACATCCAGATTATGCTTGAGTTTAATCAGTAATTTATGTACGTGTATGGTTAGCAGATGAATCCACCCCAAACCGTTTTTTTGGATTTGGTCATAAAATTTATCGGAACTCGTTCCCAATAACTTGGAGATGTCCAGGACTTGATTTTTTTCTCCTGAGGATTCCCCAATGGTGTCTGCAAAGGTGACACTCAATTCCCAGGGTAGTTTTTTCTGCTCAATTATTGAACGTATTGCATTATAAGTGGCGTAATGTCCGCCACCACCCCGTAAAACAAGAAGGTTAATTAAAAGCTTTTTTTGTGGACGGGAAGATGCTTGAAACCTTTTCATAAATACCTCTCATTTATTGCTCTGGGAAATGTAAAAATCCATCAAAGCTTTAACAGGCTTGAACTGCATGGATTTAACAGCCAATTTTTTGACAGTATTTGCAACCGCAAGAGCGGCTGTGTTGGACTGGATTTTGGCGATCGCCGTTATTACGTCATCGATGCCTTGTTGTCCTGCCCTAAAAACGGACTCATCCAGCCAAATCGCTTCACCCTCACTGGCTCGTTCTGCTTCAGGAAAGCTCATAGCCTTAAAGTCGAAATACTGCGGGAAAGCACTGGGCACTGGTAGTCGGGAAAGCTGGGGCTGGAACAGATCGTAACGGTGCATTGCCGGGTAGCCAGCCCAGCAAGGAATACCTTCGGTGTACAGCGCTAGGCATACCTGATCATGGTTGGCACCAAATACCTTGGGTTCTATGGCAAAAATATATCGATAGAATGAGCGTTTGCTATGGCGGGGATCGTGTTTTAATAGGCGTACACCAGGGACTTCCCCTAGCCGTTTTTCCAAGTAATTCACCATAGCTTCACGTTGGGCTACCTGTTCAGGAAACCGCTCCAGGGCTACATTGCCCAAAGCCGCTTGTATTTCGGTCATGCGGTAGTTTGTACCCAGGGTGAAAACTTGTTCCTGGTTGCCCAATTTAGCTAATTCATAAAGTAATTGAGACAGGTTGTTTCCTCCCTGCATGGATGTCTGCTCTTCTAATACAGGGGGACGTCCGCAGTTAATAATACTGGCTGCCCGGTCGGCTAGTTCCTGGGTACGGCATAGTAGCACTCCTCCCTCCCCAGTGGTTAAAATTTTCGACGATTGGAAGCTAAAGGAGCCGAAGTGCCCAATGGTACCCGCACCCTGACCATTCCACTGGGCACCGTGGGCGTGGGCGCAATCTTCTATTACAATCAGGTTATGGTGTTTGGCGATCGCCATTATGGCATCCATATCTGCCATTTGCGCTCCCAGGTGGACGGGAATGATTGCCCGGGTTTTTGCTGTAATTGCTGCTTCAATTGCTACAGGATTAATGCAGTAAGTGTTGGGGTCGATATCCACAATCACTGGAATAGCTCCAGCCGCCATCGGTGCGCCAGCAGTTGCTTGGAATGTATAAGCGGGGACAATCACCTCATCTCCCCAGCCGATATTCACTGCTCGTAGAGCCACTTCCATTGTTACTGTGCCGTTGACCATGGGTACAGCAAAATCACCGCCCTGCATTGCGGTAAACTGTTTCGCAAATGCTAGGGTCTGTGGACCAGGGTAAGGGGCACCTCCCCAGCGTCCGGACTGGATGACTGTTGTTACCGCTTCCACATCTCGACGGTCAACAACGGGCCATTGTGGATAAGGTTCAGTGCGGACTGGTGTACCTCCCAGTATCGCCAGTTTATCAGTTGCAGAAATTCCGGAAACTTGAGCCATCTGTGTGTTCTTTTTTGACGCACTAGCAGAGTTATTCTCAACTGATGTGTATTGCATAATTAACGCCCCCTTTGCTAAGCTCTCGTTACTCTCGTTACAAGGTTTTACCTTGTAATGCATCTGTTGGAGGCTCTGCCTCCCATGAAGTCTGGAGGCAGAGCCTCCCTAAAATGCGTTTCCAGTCTGAGCCTGGAAACGAGTTAACTGACATCTTGCACGCCTCGTATTAATACTGACTTTAAATGTTATTAATAAACATTTATTATTATCAATAACAGGAAAAAACAGGGTTTTTAGCCTGCGTAGGCAGGCTACCCTAACGGGAAGCCGCACTCTCCGAGAAGCCTCGCTCCGCTCGTCTACCGCGTCTAGTACTTGTATAGTTCCTCACCCTTCTAGGGTGCAGGTGCAAGATATGAGTTATCGAGTTATCTAGCTTTGGGTAGCTACGGGCACAGGCTGGTTTAAGTAGGACTGTTCTAGGGTTCTTTGCAAAAGATCGACTACTTCAAATACTGCCTGGTTATTAAAGGTGTGGAGATTAGCCCGATAGCGAGAATAATTTTCGGGCTGAATTAGCTGGGTAACAGCTTGCTTGATGTCCCGAAAATTAGAAATTACAATGCCAACATCTTTATCGGTAATCCATTGGGAGCAGTATTTTTCCTGAATCATAGTTGAGGCATTGCGTTCTGTAATCACGGGCAAATTCATCGCCATAGCCTCGCTGATGCTAACGTTACCTGGCTTACCAATAAAAAAGTCGGCAAGATGCATATAGTAAGGAATATCTTCAGTAAAGGTAGTCACAAACCGCTTCTGCAAACCTTGACTTTGATGGAGTGCTAAAGCTAATTCTTGATTACGTCCGCAAAGAAAGATAAGTTGCAGTTTGTCTTGCAAACATTCGAGACGTTTAGCAATATCAAGCATAACTTTAGAGCCATTGCCGCCAAACATTACCAGACCTGTGGGACAATCGGGGTCTAACCCTAATTGTTGTCTTTGACTACGTCTATCCCAAGAAACGGGTTGATAAAAGTTAGGATGAATCACCAGTCCGGAAGTTTTGACGATCAGATCCTCTTCTACTCCCAGATCACGAGCTTGTTCTACTGCTTTTTCAGTTGCACAGACCAAATAATTTCCGGTTCCCGGTTCTATCCAAAATGCGGGTGGACAATCCGCAAAATCTGTCATAACTGTCACTAGAGGAGTACCGGGTTTTGCCTTCTGAAGACTCTCCCAAATCGCTTTATTGAATAAAGGCATGACCGAAACAACCAGATCGGGTTGTTGTTGATGCCAGAGTTCCTCAAAGAGGCTGACACCCATCTTGTAATTGAGTTTGACTAATAGCTTGTTGAGACGCATCAGTAGGGGCCACAGCCATGTCCAGCCACTTTTTACCATATGATTGTATATATCATGGGCTGAGAAACCAAACATATCATAGGCATTTTTCACTTTATTTTCTTGTGATAAACCCGTAATTATGTCATCCATATCGGTGACTTGGAATTCCCAAGGGAGTTGTTCTTTCTCAGCAATAGCACGCATGGCGTGATAGGTAGCGTAATGTCCTCCGCCTCCCTGTCCAGTAACTACATTAATCGAAAACTTTCTTTTCATCCAAACCTCCATTTAGTATCAAATTTTTCAGCAATTTAAAAGGCAAAATTCAAAATCTACAATGTTATTAAACGAGTATTACTCCCTTCGGTCTTCTAAGATTACCTATAAAAATTTCTCCCCCTCTTCCCACTCTTCCCCCTCTTCCCACTCTTCCCACTCTTCCCACTCTTCCCACTTTTCCCACTCTTCCCCCTCTGACTCAATTCGGTAATCTTCTAGCGGGACAGGAGTAGCTTCTTTTCCTCCCTTTGAGATTCCTGCATTGGATTTGCTATTTCTTTCTCAAACAAACCTAAAGCTCGAACTACGGCTTGATCCATGTCATAATATTTGTAATTTCCCAATCGTCCAGCAAAGAGAACGGTTCCGTTAAGCTTTTCTACCTCTTTGAGGTAAAGGTTGAGTCGATGGCGATTTTCTTCGTTCAAAATGGGATAGTAAGGGTCATTTTTTCCCGGTACATAAGCTTGGGGATATTCCATTACTAAGGTAGTTTTGGGAGAAGTTTGTCCTGACAAATACTTCTGTTCTGTGATGCGGGTAATCTCGTAGTCATTGGGGTAGTTAACTGTACCCACTTCTTGATAATATTCTTGGTCTAAAGTCTCGAATTGAAAGCGGATACTGCGATAGGGTAATTCCCCATACATATAGTCAAAAAAAGTATCAATTGATCCGGTACAAATTATCCGGTTAAACTTAACATCGTTAATAACCTCGCGATAATCTGTATTCAATAATACCTTGATGTTGGGATGAGCTAACATGCGTCGGAACATTTCTGTATACCCTAGCTTAGGCATAGCCTGGTATGGGTCTTGAAAGTAACGGTTATCCCTACTGATATAAACGGGCACACGCCCTGTAACGCCGCGATCAAGTTCCTCTGGTTTCACACCCCATTGCTTCATGGTGTAGCGGAGGAAGATATTTTCATAGATATAATCAGCTAAAAAAGCTAAGTCACCACTAGCACTTTCACGCAGTTTTAAGATAGGTACTTTGACTCCAAAACCAAAGTTTTCTAGAAGTAAATTTTCTAGCTTTTCTGCATATTTTGGCGGAAATAGGGCATAAAGGGAATTGAGATTAAAAGGAATAGGAACTTTCTTACCTTCTATTACTCCCAATACATGATGATGGTAGTGTCTCCATTCTGTAAATTGGCAGAGATAATCCCAAACTTTCTTACATTTGGTATGAAAAATATGTGGTCCATATTTATGAACTAGAATGCCATGTTCGTTGTAATAATCGTAGGCATTTCCGCCAATATGGTCTCGCTGTTCTACAATTAGTACTCGCTGTCCTAGCTGAGTTGCTATGCGTTCAGCCATTACACAAGCTGAGTATCCTGCCCCTATGATTAGCCAATCAAATATCATTTATTTCATCCTGGTTATTTCTTGAATAGTAGCTTTTTTTTTTAAACTTGAATGAGTTTTTGGGTAGTTTTTAAATCGGAGTTTTCTAGAATTTTTTGCAAAATATCTATAACTTCAAATACAGCCCGATTGTGATAATTTTCAACAGGTTTTTTATAACTAGGAAAGTTTTCAGGTGCGATGAGTTTTGCAACTGCTTTGTTAATATCCCGAAAATTATCAACTACAATGCCCAATTGATTATCTACAAGCCAATCAGCAGTAGCTCTTTCTTGAAACAAAGTCATGGTATTATTGCATTCTGTAATTACTGGCAATTTCCTGGCTATTGCTTCGCTTACACCCACACTGCCCGGTTTACCAATAAAGAAATCACATAAATCCATATAGTAGGGAATTTGGCTGGTAAAACCTTCAACAAATTTGGGGAAACGACTCGAAAAATTTTGCAATTCAGTTGCTAATTTTTGATTGCGTCCGCAGATAAAAATAAGTTGGATTTCTAGGGATGAATTTTCTAAACGTTTGGCAATTTCTAGCATTTCTGGCGCACCATAACTACCAAAAATAACTAAGCCAGTGGGTAAATCTGGATTGAGTCCTAAACGTTGTCTTTCAATAGCGCGATTAACTGTCACAGGTTGATAAAATCGGGGGTGAATCACTACTCCGGAAGTTTGGTAAATTCTTGACTCTGGATAACCAAAAGATTGTGCCTGTTTAACTGCTTTTTGGGAAGGACAAATTAGCAACTGTTCTTGTGGTTCAATCCAAAAATTGGGAGGACAATCAGCAAAATCTGTAATGGAAGTAATGAAGGGAGTTTCTGGTAGTTCTGCTTGCAAGCTTTCACAAAGTACTCGATTGATTAGTGGCATTAAGGAAACAACTAAATCGGTTTGATGTTCGCGCCAATATTTTTTCAGTAAGTTGCACCAAGCACGATGACGTAAGCGAATTTCTAGTTTAAATAAGGGAACTGATAAGGGGTCGTTAATTAGTTTTGCCCACTTTTTTTTGAGAACTAAATTGTTGTATACAAATTGGGGTCTACTGGTGCCAAAAATTTCTTTGAAAACTTCGACTACTTCAACTTGCCAAGGTAATTCTCTCTTTTCAATTACTTCTTTCAAAGCATTAGCGGTGCTGCGATGACCTGCACCCATGTCGTAGATTGTGAAATATACTTTTTTCATCTCCTATCCTCCTCTAAGTAAGTCGTTTTATATGCTGGCTATGATTGATAAATAAATATTTTTAAAACCTAAAAACTTTATTTTTTTACTAAAAACTTGGTTTTATTTAAATTTTTTATCCGCATTTGATTTCGCTCAGTTACCCCCAGCCACCGATTAACTGTGTCTGCTAACCTGGGAAAAATTTGTTCTGTAGCTAATAATAACTTGGTAAAATTCTGCATAATGATATTGCCATTCACAATTAACTCTGCCTGGTTTTTTTCAATAGCTTGGATAACTGCTTTAGCCACATCTTCTGCTTTCGATAAGCCTGCTAATTTGGGTGCAGGTACACCAGTATCTGCAAGTAATCCATAGTTGGAAATATATCCAGGACAAATAGTGGAAATATTCACACCAGTACCAACTAATTCTTGCCTGACAGCATTACTCCACATCAATAATCCAGCTTTACTGGCAGAATAAATACTGTCATAAGGATGTCCTTTTTTAGCTGCAAGGGAGGCAATATTAACAATATGACCATTACCTTGGCTTAACATATTTGGTAGTAGCAACCGAGTTAATTCCATCGCAGCTATTAAATTGATGGATAAAACTGACTGGATATCAGCAAGAGAGTAATTTTGAAAGGCTTTATATATTTCTATCCCAGCGTTGTTAATTAAAATGTCAACTGAACCAACAAGCTGTTCAATTTTTTCTACCAAGATTGGTAGTTGTTCTACATTGCTGATGTCAAAGGAAATGCCTATTCCTTTACCACCTAAAGCATTTATTTCTGCACAAACTTGATCCAGTCCCTCTTGGGAACGAGAAACACAAATGATAGTTGCTTGTTTTTGTGCTAATTCATTAGCAATGAATCTGCCAATACCCCGCGATGCACCTGTTAAAAGTATTTTTTTACCTGTTATGATTGTCATCTGAACTATAGTTATTGGTGTGGAATTACTAAATCATTTGTAAGAAGAAATTAACCGCAGAGAACGCAATGAACACAGAGAGAATGAATGAGGGTTTAAGTTCTCTTTCACACATCTTGCACCTGGGTCAGAAACCGGGTTTACCCTCGAATATTGACCTGTCAAAACCTTAATTTTAGGTTTATAAACCCGGTTTCTCTATGCAAGATATGACCTTTTTTATAAACGCGCAGCAGCTTTCCATAGGGTAGGGGGATTTAAGGAGATAGAAACTATTATTTAAGAGAAGCAAAATATTTACCTCCTAGTTCAATCTGTTGTTGTTGAATTCCGGTTGCTAATCTTGTTAATAAATACTCCAAATTACTGGTGATAATATTTGTGCCGTGGTCTGGTTCTATTAAACTAGCTAAAGCAATTTTACTATCATTGTTTTCAGCGATATTGTGAATATTGAGAAAGTTAAAAACTCCTGATTCATAAGTTCCACAAGGTACAGATGGATTTTCAACTCCAGCATAATATTCGTGGGATTCAAACCATTGCCTGGAAGGATATCCATGAAAATGAATTATCGGGGCACCTTCTTGAATTAATTGAGGTGTATATAGTGCTGTTGCAAGGGCAATTGCTACCATTACATAGGTATCGTAAGAAGGTTTAATATCTACTTCGTTCGTGTTCATTCCTAAAGGTAATTGTAGACATAATTGATTTTTTAAACCCATTCTAACAATATCACGCTCTAGATTTAAAGCTGTTTTATTTGCCCCGGAACGAGAACATACCAGCCAAATATCAGGAATTTGCTTGTAGACATATTTATCTTTTATCTTGGTTTTTATATATCTTCTTCCAATGTTGTTTTGACGAACTTCATTGTTACTAAATCCATCTACAGATAATAAATCCTCCCACTGATTGGCTGATATTTCTACAGTACCAACGTATTGTGGTGGTTCTGCATAAGCTACAAAACCATAGGAAACACCAGTTCTACCATTGACAATTGAATCAACAATATCTCTATGGGATTTCCTTTTGATAATTTCACTGAGTTTAAAGCCAGAAGGATATAATCCTGTTGTTGCTAATTCCTTACTTAATTCCACCAATTTTGCAGCATAATTAGATTGCTTTGGCTCGTATTTATCTACCTCAAATTGGCTTATAGGTAGAGGAGCAATTGGTACATATATTTTGGGAATTAAGGATTTAGCAACGAAATTATCAAATTTTTCTCTAGGAAAGACCGAATCGGAAAGATTCATGTTTAATATAGAAATATGGGTATTAGATACACCAATAACTATTTCCGAAAATGTCTTAACTAGGGTATTAATACCAATTCCTATTTTTCCTTCGTATGGAAGTTGCGAATCAACAAAATTCTTGTCTAATTCTGTAATTAATATCACCTGTGTAGATGTAGGATCTTCAAGACGCTGAATTGCATGGTCTTCAGCCCAACCAATTAACTGGGCAATTTTTGCGACCGATACTTTTTTATCTTTCCCACTCAAGTGAGAAGAGATTTGATAATATTTTTCTGCTATCCAACTTTTGATTTTACCAATGAAATTAATCGGTCTTTCAACATCAATAACAGCATTAACATCTGCTTTGACTACCCGCATCTTCATGCTTTTATTCCACTTAACTAGTGGAATCGGAATTTCATAGTGAAACTCCCTTGTTGCTTCTTGCCAAGAACAAATTTGAACTCCCTGATTTTGAAGTTTTTGCTCTAACTCTCCTCGAAACTTCAATATTTCTATTTCTTTTTCTTTATTTTTAAATCCTTTTGGTAATGGTCTAAAAGTTACTTTTAGTTGTTTCGCCATCACCTGCGGATTGATAATTGGTGATTTGAAATCCATGGGCATTCTCTGACAATATCCACCAATTAAACGACCGATTGTTTGTAGACTTAATCCCGTAGCGGTATCACTGGAATTGTGATTATTATCACGCAAAAAAGCGATAATTTCGGTTTTGCGTGCGGCTATATCTGCCTGGAGTTGTGGAGTCAAGATTCCTTTAGGAGAATTAATCTTGAGTTTGTCCTTATCAGCCCACAAATTAACACCCTGTTGAGTAAGATTTGTCAAAAGTTCTGATACATTCATAAAATAATCAAAAATTACAAATTAAAAATGACTTTGACCGCTATGTAGAATTATTTCAGAACCATGAGGTATTTAAATTTCAAATACTTCCAATTCCAAAGATTGTAATTCTTCTGCTAAATAATAAGACAGTAACTCAACATTGGGATAATTCCAAATTACGAGAGGAGATAACTGTAATCCCAAATATTGTTTTCCTAGATTAGCAATATTCATTGTCTGTACCGAATCTAAGCCATAGCTATCAAAAGGTACTTTGATGTCGATTTCATCAGCTTCTATTCCTAACTGTTCAGCAATTTGACAAGCTAACCAATCTTGAATATCTTCTGCTGTCATTGGTTTATTACTGAATTGAATTTCCCACATATTTTTACTCATTGATTTTTATCCTATTTTTTTACCATTACCATTTACTTGCTGTCGGTGTTTACTAGTTAAAAATTCCACCAGTTCCGGTAGTAATTGAATTTGTGCTTCTGAGAAATTGCCCCCTTCCCTTAACAACTGAGTTATCTGATGAGTTTCAGCCTGATGTAACAAGTCAAGAAAGCGTCTTTGAGACTTATGTTGTAATTTGGTTGCTTCTTGATGCTCATTTTCATCTGTTGTTTTAAACCAATAACGCTGTCGCTGAAATGGATAAGTTGGTAGTACTACCTGACGATGGGGATAATCTTGATGGAAACTAGACCAATCTATTCCTACCCCGCGAATATATAATTCTCCTAAACTGTGGAGGATTTCCTGCCAATCTTCTCTTCCTTTACTTAAGCTAGACAGACACACCCCGATTTCATCTGGTAGAGAAGTTGGTTTTGATGTCATTAAAAGAAACACCTGATAACCTGCTAAAGTCTCTGCACTCCCAGTCAATTTTCCTGGCTGTTGCAAATGTTTGCACCAATATTCAGGAGTCGTGATTTCCTTTGTTGTCAGTTCTCCCGTGAGGCTGGAAATTAGAGGAATTTGGGGTTGAGAATAGATGATTTGTGTTGCTACTTCCCTAAAAGCTGCAACCATCTCCTCAGCAGAGAGAGAAGCTTGCATTAAACGAGTTCGTTCCACAACCAGCTTCAAACCATCTTCCAGATTGAACACCCCTGCTAAAATGGCAGCAACGTATTCTCCCACTCCATAACCCATAACTACCTTGGGTTTTATTCCCCAAGACTGCCATAATTGGGCTAATGCATATTCTATGGCAAACAGGGCAGGTTCTGTAACTCCTGAATTCTCAATCAAAGACTTTTCTAAATAGGGTTGGAGAATTTCTGCACATTTGTCTACCGCAGTGCCAAAGGTGGGTTGAGTCTCGTAAAGTTCCCGTCCCCTAGTCAACTCTTCTATCCCCTCTCCAGGGAATAAAAAGGCTATTTTAGGTCGTTTTCTACCCTTTACCTTACCATTGAACAGTCCGTAAGTTTCTTCCTTAGTGATAAAAGCATTTAGTTGTTGATGTAACTCTGCAACTGATTTAGTAATTATACATAGACGATAGTCAAAATGTGTACGTTTCGTATTAGTAGTAAAGCAGACATCTGCCAGAGATACTTCAGGATGAGACTCTAAAAAGTCCTCATAGCTTTGTGCCAGTTCCCTTAAAGCCACATCACTTTTTGCCGACAAAGTTAAAATATGATGGGATCTTTCTTTGGTCAGTGTTGTATTTTTAACCTCTAAAGGTGCTTCTTCTAGGATGATATGAGCATTAGTACCTCCAAAACCAAATCCACTCACACCAGCCAAACGACTCTGTTCCCCACGAGACCATTTCTGAGTTTCTGTAGGAATTTGAAATAGAGTCCCCTCCAGAGAGATATAGGGATTAAGCTGCTCTAAGTGCAAGTGAGGAGGAATTTCCCCGTGTTGCAGACAAAGAATAACCTTGATCAAACCAGCCATCCCCGAAGCAGCTTCTAAATGACCAATATTGGGTTTAGCAGAACCAATGTAACAGGTTCGATCTGACTTACGACCTGCCATTAATACAGCTTTCAAAGCTCGAAATTCAATCGCATCCCCGATGGCTGTACCAACAGCATGAGCTTCAATATAATTAATATCTGCTGGTTGTACTTTAGCATTTGCTAAGGCTTGACGAATTACTGCCTGTTGAGCAAGTCCGTTTGGTGCCGTCAGACTATTGCTTAACCCATCCTGGTTAACTGCTGAACCTCTAATTAGTGCCAGAATATTATCTCCGTCTTTCATCGCATCAGAGAGACGCTTGAGGACGACTACACCACACCCTTCTCCCCTGACATAACCATCAGCATCAGCGTCAAAAGTTTTACATCGACCGTTAGGAGACAGCATACGAGTTTGAGAGGAGGAAATAGTCGAATCGGGAGAGAGAATTAAATTCATCCCTGCTGCTAAACATAGATCCGACTCTCCACTACGCAAACTTTGACAAGCCAAATGAACTGTAACTAGAGACGAAGAACAGGCAGTATCTATTGCCATACTTGGACCGCGCAAATCCAATAAATAGGATAAGCGATTAGCTGTAATACAAAAAGTTGTTCCCGTACTGCTGTGAGGTCCAATGCAAGAAAAGTTTTTGTAAAGCAGTCTGTGATAATCGATGGTACACAGACCCGTAAATACTCCTGTCTGACTTCCAGCCAAACTATTTGGTACTATGCCAGCATTTTCTAAAGCTTCCCAAGCTACTTCTAAAAATAGCCTCTGTTGAGGGTCTGTATGCTCAACTTCCTCAGCAGACATGCTAAAAAAATCAGCATCAAACCAATCCACCTGCTCTAAAAAACCACCCCAACGGGTACTCATTTTTCCTGGTGTTTCTGGATTGGGATCATAGTAAGCGTCTATATCCCACCGTTCTTTTGGCACTTGAGCGATCGCATCCCCACCATTACGTAATAACTGCCAAAAAGATTGAGGATCTTTTGCTTTCGGAAAACGACAACCAATGCCAACAATTGCTATAGGTTCCATCTTCAATTCAGAATTAGGGGTCATTTGCAAATTTATTAGTTAACCCTTGTTTATAAAAGTCAAAAACTGACTCTAGCTATTTTCAGCAATGACTGTCCGGGAAAACTGTTCAAAGGTTTTAGTATTGCTTTGGATTGCTGTCTGAATTGACCCTCGTGCAGCCATTACACGCATTTCACGGTTGACAGTCCAGAGATAGTCTACATCATTAAAGAAACGACGCATTTCTCCTAGAAGACGCTGACGATTCTTTGATGCCACATAAAAACCTTCATGTTCCTGACAAAAACAGCGTTTCATCCAATCAAGCGCGTCTTCAGAGGACATCCCAAATACAGGAGCCTGTAAGAGCCTATAAACTAGTTCCATAATCGTATAATCATCGGCAAAATAACGATGAGGTAACACCCCAGAAAGTCCCCCTAAAGTCCCACGTTGCATCATGTAAATTGCCATGTTGCCGACAAATTTCTCGTATGGGGTTGGTTTAGGGAAAGCTTTATACATATCTTTCGCTAGCAGTTGGGAAATTGTCGTATGGAAAGACTCATCCAAAAAATGGTAGCGAGAAATAGCTGTTGGAGTCGGGATAAACTTCCCTTTGTTTTCTAGCTTCTTACAATACTTAGCAATAGAATGTTCCATGTTCTTCAGATACAAGTTAGCAATCATTCGTATCGTGTAGAACTGACAAGCCATAAAGGGTGAACCCGATCCCCAGTTAAAGGTGAAAAAACTTTGCAGAGGTAGAGAATATTCTAATGAGCGTCCTAGCATTCCCGCAGTAGGAGCTTTAAGAATAAACTTGTTTTTCTGCTCTAACTCACGCAAATAAGGAGAATATTGTTGTTTTCTGCCACTTAACATCCTTTTCGCTAAAGAACGCAAGGCATAATATTTGTATGTCGGTAAAGGATCTTGCCCCAAGGTTAATTTGTATGAGTTCCATTTGAGCAGGGTATTGAGTCCTTTCTTGCCTATTAAAGCATTTGCTGCCATTAACCCTATCTTGCGAAAGGCATTGATGTGGTAATATTCTTGCTCAGTCTCAAAAGATAGCTCACGAGAGAGTGTTTCGTAACCACCAATGGCTGCAAAAACACTAGATGTGACCTGATTGAAATTTACAGTCTCAGTTTCGGAATTAGAGATATAGTTATAATTTGTAAACCAGTGGAGGTGGTTCAGAGCTAGTTTTTGGGCAGGAGAAGCAACTTCGTACAGTGGAGAAGCATATAACAGTGATTGCTCTGACTCACTCCAATAATGATCCCTATTGTTGTTATAGTTGAAGCTCTTACTCAACTCCTCGATTTTTTCGGTGTAGTCAGAATCGATATTATTACGATAAGTAGTTTCGATCAGTTTTTCATGTCTCTTTGTCTGTCTCTCAGTCAAAGTCGAAAATTTTTCTTGTGTCTCAGGTGGTTTAATGGTGGTTGTCATAATGTCATAACTTTTATTGATTCCTGTTTGACCCTATTGACCTTGTACTTGCTCTATGGCAGTTATAGATTGATGATTTTGGATTTTTGAGATTACTTTTAGTTGTCAATATTCAGAGCTTAAATACTGAACCAAAGCCTCAATAGTTGGGTAATCATACAATAAAGTGGGATCAATTTCCCTGCCTAACCAATCTTCTAAGTCCCCTGTCAAACCTACTATTACTGAAGAATCTAGACCATAACTATTAAAAGGTATCTTCACCTCGATTTCCTCAGCATCTATTTCCAACAGATTAGCTAGGTAAGAAACTATCCACTCTTGAATTTCTGTTGCTGATATCTCTTTTACTAGGAGATTCTGAGTTTCCATTATGTTTGTACCTCAATTCCAGTTCATTTTTGTTTGGTAGAAAATTACTAATACTTTGATTCACTTGCTTTTTGAATCGGTGTTGCTGAATTATAGGGTGAAGTTGCAGGTTTAGAAATCTTAAACTCCTTATCCTTTTCCCTGAAATAAATCATCCCGCAATGGAAGCAACACCTTTGAATTCGTTCTTGTGTCGTTATCGACATTTTAACCTTATAGGTTAATCCGCACATTCTTTTCCAAAGCCTTTATATCAATAAATCTTAATATAAAAACAGATATCTAGAAAAAAATGCGCTAAATCCAGTGAAATATAGAAATCCTGTTTGATTCTTTTTCACCTATAACCCTTGTAAAACAGATTATTGAGTCTCTGTATACCTTCAAATTGAAGTCAGAGTCCTAATATATTTTGGTTTTTATCAAAGACATTCATCTTCCTTTGGAGCTTGAAAAGGACAAAATCTAATTTCTTTGCCTAGATTATTACACGGTTTCCTAAGTTTACTTTATTTTCATCCAATTGGAGTATAACATGTATCTTTTTTTTATAGCCTGACAAAAAATTAAGAAATGATGTGCCAATATGGCAGATTTACCATTATGTATTCAAGTTAATAAAATCTTGCCAATATGGCAGATTTATTATTACGTATTTCCCAAAAATATCATATTATATTTATAATCAGTAAAGCCAAATTTAGATTCAGAAATGAAATTATTGCTATTTAAGTAGGTGGTAAAACTTATAACCATCTCATTAATAAGCCATGACTCCAAGGCTTTGTGAAAAGTTAGCTTTTAGCATTCTCGTAGCGCTAATGGCGTTCCCCAGAGTAGCAACCGCAAAAGTTTTGTAAGTTTAACATTTGGTTGCTCCTTTTAGGTTTATTTGTGCCATCTCACCTAAAAATGCACTTATCTTCAATCAGTCCTAGTGTAAGCAGCTGATAATGGCTACCACACATCTTGCACCAGGGTCAGAAACCGGGTTTATCGCAAATATTAAACGGTCAAAACCCTAATTTTTCGTTCATAAACCCGGCAGTCGCTTTAAGTCGGGGAACCCGACCAACGCGCTGCCTCGCTTTCTCTATGCTTGTTGATAATGGTGCAAGATATGACCTACTGGTCTCAAACACCACGATTTTTAAAACTTTCAAAACCTTTATAAGTAAGTCAGGTTTAAAAATCTACCTACGTAACAAAATGTAAAACCAGCGAATAGCTTATTACTTAGGTTATTCCACGATTTTTACAAAAATAAACACACATTGGGTTTTTAATTCACATGCATCATGACAAACTAAATAATTAGATCGAATTAGAGATAAAATCTTACCCTACTAGCAACTTCTCTATCCTGACTGAGGACAAGATAAGTATTAAAGGGCTAAGTATAACTGATATCAGTGTCTTCACTTTCTTCTAATTGAAACAGGATTTATGCAGTCCCCACCTAAAAAAGGGTGGGAGTGCCTAAGTTATATGAAAGAAAGGAGTTAAATAAATTAAGTATGGATGAACTTACCTTCTCTATTGGATTACTAACACCTGCAAGCGATTTAATCACAGGAGCAGGTCCTGGAATTTCCCTCTTTTTTGGACGTGCTGGAAATGATATCTTTTACAACTATGATCCCATTGAGGATGCCAATGAAGGTATCAACATTGACATTCTATTTGGTGATCTCTTTGACAATACAGCAGATGAATTTGATCTCATTCGTGCGATCGCAGCTGGAAATCCCCTTGCTATTCTAGATGCTAACATTCCCTCAGTAGGAGAAGACAGATTTGTATTAGGAGATGAATTTCAGCCTTACTACACAAGCTTTGACCCACTTTCCTTACTCACCACAAACCAATTCGGTGTCAATGAGTTTACCGTCCTTTATGATTTCGATCCCCAGCAGGATACAATCCAGCTTAATGGCAAGAAAGATGATTACACCTTGTTAAAATTGGATTCTCTCCCCGTTCAAGGATTTGAGTTTTCTGGATATGCTCTTTTTTCGCTTCAGACTGGACTACCCGACCTTGTGAGTTTGATTGTTCAGGAGCCGAGTGTAGAGTTAGAGTTAAAGGATAAAGATGCCTTTCAGTTTGTGGGTAACAAGCCAAAGGATAAACCAAAGGAAAAGAAGGTTGGGCAATTTGGCACCACTGGTCTTGATTTTGGCTATGGTGTGGCAACCGACTCAAATGGTAATCTTTATGTCACTGGAACAACCAGTGGTTCTCTCAACGGACCGAACAAAGGCTCTTCAGACGTCTGGGTCACCAAGTTTGACTCCAATGGCAACCAGGTATTGGCGAAACAATTTGGTTCTGCGGATGGCGATATAGCCTATGAAATTACTACTGATAAGTATGGCAATTTCTATTTGGCAGGCAGTACCAGTGGTAGTTTTGTTGCCGGCAATAATTCCCCTGCAGGAACTGATGCTTGGGTAGCCAAATATAACAAGAACGGCAAGAAGTTGTGGGGACGGCAAGTTGGAGAAAACTCGACGAGGGGGGATTTCGGCTTTTCCACCAGTGGGTTTGGACTCCAGGTTGATGATGGTGGCAATGTTTATCTCTCTGGACTAACCATTAATGACAACGATCCCGAAAATGGTGGCAAGGGAATTCTGGATTTTCCTGTGGAGGATGATTCCTGGGTCATTAAGTTTGATCGCAATGGTAATCAGCAGTGGTTCACAAAAATTGTTGATCCCCAGCAACCATCTGCCTCACCCCTAGCTATTACCCCTTTCTTTGATGAAAGCTATGATTTGGCTGTTGATCAAGGGGGCAACTCTTACCTAGTCGGATGGACTCAGGGTCTAGCCAAAGAATCTGATCCCTCTCGACTGTTACTGAAGTACGATGCTTGGGTATCTAAGGTAGGTGCTGACGGTAACGTTGAGTGGACTCAACAATTTGGGAGTAAGGATGAGGGTCTAGAGTTTGCCTGGGCTGTGGATACTGATAGCAAGGGTAATATTTACGTTACAGGCTGGACCACAGGGGAATTAGGAACCAGAGATAAAGAGTTTGAAAAATCAGACTCTTATGATGTTTTTCTCACCAAATTTACCCCAGATGGGGATCAGGTATGGGCAAAACAAATAGGTTCCCAAGGTGATGATGGAACCTATTTTGGTGATTTGGTGATTGATGCCTACGACAACATCTTTGTGTCCGGGTACACCAACGATAAACTAGGTAAAGGCGGTTCCGACAAAAACACTGACGGTTGGGTCGGTCGATTTGATACAAACGGGAACAACAAGTGGATTCAGCAAATCGGCATTAAGGATAAAGCTGATTATGCAACGGGACTTGCAGTTAACAATGCGGGTCAGTTATTTGTAACGGGTTTCACTGAAGGCTTTTTTGGGAATGGTAACAATTTCCAAGCCCAGGGAGCAGCCGTAGATACTTGGATTGCTCAGTTGGACGTCAAGGATGGAAAAGTAAAAGAATTTACCGGCAATACCGGCAAAGTCATCAGCATTAATAATCCTGCTCCAATCTCCACAGTTGATATCAGTGATAGGTTAGTAACTTCAGACCAGTTGCCCGACGGAGATAACCGTATTAACACTGAGCTAGATTCTGATGGAGTTGTGGATAATCTTAGCTCTGTATTTGACCCTACCTCCCAAAACTCTGTGCCTGCTGCCCTAACCCAATTACTCACCAATAATTCTGACCTTCTCCCCAATAGTGGAAGTGATGAAGAGGTTAAGCTTACAGGCACGGATGCAGATGACATTCTCTTTGCTGGAGCAGGTGATGATGAACTCAAGGGAGAAAAAGGCAACGATATCCTGTATGGCTTAGGTGGTGATGACAAATTAGAAGGTAAGGATGGTGATGATACCTTCTACGGTGGTACTGGTAACGACGAGATTAAGGGAGGAGAAGATAGCGATACAATCACCGGAGTCGATCCCAATAGTGCTTCAGCTGGGCGTGGTGAAATAGATACAATGAAGGGTGAAAAGGACGGGGATCGGTTTGTTCTGGGCGATAGCAATCAGGTTTATTACAACGATGGTAACTCAAGAACAGGCGGTTATGGAGATTATGCTCTGATTGAAGATTTCAAACTCAAGGATGGCGATGTGATTCAACTCAAAGGTAGCAAGAATGACTATAGGTTAGGATCTGCCCCGAAGGATTTAAAGGACGGAACAGGGATTTTCTATCTTGATGGTCAGACAACACCGGAGTTAATTGGCATTGTCAAAGGGGTCAAAACTGAGGATTTGTCACTAAATGATAGGGATGTCTTCACCTTCGTTTAGATGAATTTGTCAATATTGGGCGTTGCTGAAGAACATTCTTTAAAAAAGCTGAAATAAAATAAACCAAAATGGACGACCTTGAATTCTTATCTGTTGAACTATTGACACCTGGCTCTGACCTCGTTACAGGTGATTCTAATGCCATCCTTGACCTTGTTTTTGCCCGTGCTGGAAGTGATGTTATTTATGGTTTTGTTCCTGGCAGTAATAGTAATAATGCCATAGATATAGATATTGATTTTCTTTTTGGAGACCTGTTTGACAATACAGCCGATGAGTTTAATGTCATTCTCCAGCTTGCGTCTGGTAATCCATTTGCCATTCTGGATGCAGATATTCCATCGGTGGGAGCCGATAGATTCGTCCTAGGAGATGAGTTTCAGCCTTACTACACCAGCTTTGACCCCCTTTCTCTTCTCACCACAGATTTTCTAGGGTTTAATCAGTTTGCCGTTATTTACGACTTTGCCCCAGACCATGATACCATCCAGCTCAATGGTAAGAAAGAAGACTATGTGCTTGTAGAAGTTAATAACTTACCCATTGACGGTGTGGGGACTTTTTCAGGAGAAGCTATTTTCTCACTCCAGCAGGGTATTCCCGATTTAGTCAGCTTAGTTGTTTCCAAACCGGAAGTGGACTTAAGTTTGAGTGACAACTATTTCGAGTTTGTTGGTAGTAAACCAGAAGATGAACCCGAGGAGAAAAAGATTGGACAACTCAGTACCACTGGTATTGATGGTGGAAATGGTATAACGGTAGATGCTCACGGCAACATTTATGTAACCGGACAGACCAGTGGTTCCTTATTTGCAGATAATCTAGGATTTGGTGATGCTTGGGTTGTTAAGTATGACACCAATGCAAATCAGGTATGGGGTAAGCAAATAGGGACTGCTGCCAGCGATGTTGCCTATGAGGTTGTCACAGATGCTGTCGGTAATTTCTACCTGGCTGGTACCACCGGTGGTGCCATTTCAAAATACGGAGACAGCAAAGATGATCCAAATGCCTCAGCAGAAGCTTGGGTTGGCAAGTATGACAGCCATGGCAATGAAATCTGGGTACGTCAGGTTAACTTGGATGGTGCTTTCTCCACCAGTGGGTTTGGTCTCCAGGTTGATAATGACGGGAATGTTTACCTCTCTGGTTTGGGCATCAAGGAAAATGCAAATCCTGAAATCTTTGACTTCACTGTTGAAGATGACTCCTGGGTGACTAAGTTCGACAGTGAGGGTAACCAATTATGGCTTACAGAACTGGACACTTTTTTCTTCAACGAAAGTTACGACCTGGCAGTAGATAATGACGGCAACAGCTATTTTGTCGGCTGGACTCAAGGTTTGGTGGGGCTTAATCCTGCCTTTCCTCAACAAGAATCTGATCCCTCTCGTCTTTTGTTAAAATACGATGCCTGGTTGACGAAAGTTAATCCCGATGGCAGCATTGCCTGGATTCAACAATTTGGCAGTCCAGATGAGGGTTTAGAGTTTGCCTGGGCTGTTGATACCGATAGTCACGGGGATATTTACGTTTCCGGATGGACAACAGGTGCCTTAGGAACCCAAGACAAAGAATTTGAAAAATCTGAGGGACGTGATGTTTTCCTTGCCAAATTCGACCAAGTGGCTGGAGACATGGTCTGGGCAAAGCAAATTGGTTCCCAAGGGGATGATGGAAACTTCTTAGCTGACTTAGTAGTTGATAACCAAGACAAAATTTATCTGACCGGATACACCAACGGTGATTTAGGGGATGGCAATTCAGATCAATCCTTTAATGCCTGGGCAGGTAAATTTGACACCTCAGGGAATAATGAGTGGCTGCGGCAGTTCGGTGTTGATGATAAATTTGATTATGCAACCGGTATTGATGTCTACGCAGACCAGGTTTTTGTAACTGGCTATTCTGAAGGCTATTTGGGCATAAATGGTGCTGAAGCTGCCGGTGGAGCAGGAGATGCCTGGATAGCTCAGTTAAAAGCTGAGGATGGAAAGTTAACAAAATTTGTTGGTAATGATGCCCAAAGCGTAATTGTTGATGTTGAGTTGAGTCTCCCCGTGATTGACATCAGCGATAAATTAGTTACAGATGATGAATTACCCGATGGAGACAACAAAATTATAACCACCGAGGGCAGCACCACCGGACTGACATTGGTGGATTACGGAGAAATTGGATTGAGCATGGGCAGTGCCTTTGACCCCAATTCCAATAACTCTGTGCAAACAAGCTTGCTCGACGCCATGATCAATGACCCAAGTGTCTTCAGTAGCGATATTCAAGGACTGAAACTTGAAGGCACAGATGAAGTGGATGATACACTCATGGGTCTGATGGGCGATGATGAAATTAAAGGCAAAAAAGGCGATGACACCCTCCACGGTCTTGCAGGTAATGACAAACTAGACGGCGAAGATGGGGACGATACCCTCTACGGGGGTGCCGGTGCAGATGAACTCAAAGGTGGAAACCAAAATGACACCTTTATCATCCAAGAAACTACTGAAGCCGAATTTGACATCTTTGATGGCGGTAGCGAAGAACTAGATCGCAATCCCCAAGGCGATACTATCGTCAATGACAGTGGTTCTGATGTAATCTTCAATAAATTTGACGACAGTTGGGGTATTGAAACCTTTGATGGTGGTGGAAATGCCATTCTGGGTAATGCCGCCAACAATAGCCTAAATTTCCAGAAAACCACCCTCGTAAACGTCATTTATGTGGACGGTGGAGCTGGTGAAGACGAAATTAAGGGCAGTGTCAATGATGATACATTCAGAGGTGGTGCGGACAAAGACAAGATTGAGGGCAAAGATGGTAATGATGTTCTCTATGGCGATGGTGGTACTGATGAACTGAAAGGGGGTAAAGGTCAAGATACCATCCATGGTGGAGCCGACAATGACAAGCTCAATGGTGAGGATGATGATGATATCCTCATCGGTGGTGCGGGCAATGACGAACTGGATGGTAACAAAGGTAACGATAAAGTCATTGGGGTAGATCCAAAAACAGCTATAGCCGGATACGGTGAAATAGATAAATTGAAAGGAGGTGACCAATCTGATACCTTTGTCCTGGGTGATGCTACGCAAGCCTATTACCTAGGGCAAGATAATCTTGATTATGGGCTGATCGACGACTTCAAACTAGATCAGTTCGACAAAATTCAACTCTATGGCATTGCCAGTAATTATAGCCTGAAGACAGATGTAACGGATTTACCAAATGGAACTGCCATTTTCTTTGGCGAAGAAAATGACCTAATTGGCATCGTCAAGGATGTTAAAGGGCTATCACTCACAGATTCTACTGTCTTCACCTTCGTCGTCTAGTACTCGACCAAACCAAGATTGCCGGGTAAAGGCAGAGAGGGGGAAGAGGGGGAAGAGGGGGAAGAAAAAACTTTGTTCTTTCCTTATTAACCCCGCATAGTTTACTTGGTGGAGTACTAGATGAATCTGTAAATATTGGGTGTTGCTGAAGGAAATTGTAATTTTTGAGGGTGATTTTATACCCAGTATCAGCAAGGTTTCTATTCACACATGTTCAATAAGTAAATACAAGTAGAGGTTATTATGCCATCGGACACATATTTTCTAAACCCTACAAGTTCAGGAAATTACTCAACAGACAACTACATCAACGCCTTTAGTACAACTTCGGTTTTTAACATTAACCAGGATTCTGCCCTTAACTATACCTCGGCTGAAGCAGAGACATTTTTAGTGGGTGGACTTGCGGTGGCGATCGCAAATGCTGATGCCCTATCCCTTGAAAATCCTGGGTTTGATTTACTCAGTACTAATACTGAAATTGTTGGCAGTGATGGTGCTTATTTAGGCACCGCTGAGGGCAACGCGGCAGTGCTGGCAACCTACGAGATGACAGGAAACCAACCCTTTTCCTTTGAATTTTCCGCTAATTTGAACATAGAGTCAAAGGAAATAGAGAATCCAGATGCCGAATATTCCCATGGCTCTGTATCTACTGGCTTTTATGTTGTGGATTTTACAGATATATTTCACATAGAAGTTATTGACTTCTTCTGCTTAGATAGCAAACTCATTTCATCCGAAGAAGAAGGAGGTATCTATTCGGATTACAGTAATAGGGTACACCTTTTGTCAGAAGTTGAATCTGAGAATATTGACGGTGATGATGGGGTAGATTTTGTTCAAGCTGATTATTTTGGCAGCTACACCCGGACTTTTGAGCCAGGGACTAAAATAGCTATTATTGAAGTCAACAAAAACTTTACAACTGCCTATAGTGACGGTTTGCTCAATGCACTGGGTAGTGATGTCATCTATGGAACCGTCTTGAACGACCACTTAAAAACAGGAGATGATGGTGGTAAAATTTACGCCAGTCATGGAGATGATGAAGTCGAAGGTGGCAAGAAAGACGATATCCTGGAAGGGGGAGTAGGTAACGACCTGATCACCGGGAAGAAGGGAAATGATCAACTCCATGGAGGCTTCGGGGATGACACCGTGACAGGTGGTTTAGGTAATGATGTCATGGCTGGTGGTGGAGGTTATGATACCTTCATCTTTCAGGATGATTACTTAGATGGAGAATATAATATCGTCGAAGACTTTGAGCTTGATGTCGATCATTTGGACTTTTCCCATTGGGAGGGTTTCTTTATGGGGCATATTAGTCAAACGAACGATGGTGCCCTCTTGACATCCTTTGATGGGGGTCAGGTGTTGTTTAAGGGTATACAAGCGGACGCTCTGGCAGGTGCTATCTGGTGGGATAACTTTAAGGTGGCATTTGTTGAGTAATATTTTGACTTTTGTGTGAATGATTGTAAGCTTTTTCATAAAACAAAAGCTTACAGTCATTGTTTAAAATTTAGGAAATTGTAAACAATAAATCATCCAATTGTAACGAATTAAATTGCTGATTTTACTCTCCCTGCTCTTCCTGAATTAACAGCGATTAGTTATTTTTAGCAGGGTATATTAACTCCATAATTGCATCACACTCCCAGAGGAGATACGTCAAATGGATACTTTTTTAGATAGTTTATTGAACACTGCTTTGAAATCTGCAAATTTTGTGGATTTACTGAATGAACGGGCACAACATCAGCCTGATAAAATAGCTTACATATTTCTTGAGCGTGGAGAAACTGAGGTAAACACAGTAACATATAAACAGCTAGACGAACAATCAAAAGCGATTGCTGCCTCTCTCCAATGTCTGAATGCTGCTGGGGAACGTGCCTTACTCCTCTATCAGCCCGGTTTAGATTTCATTGCTGCTTTCTTTGGATGTTTATATGCTGGGGTGATTGCTGTTCCAGCCTATCCACCAAGACGAAACCAAAAATTATCAAGATTGCAGGCAATAATCAAAGATGCCCAAGCCAAGATAGTACTCACTTCTAC
Source organism: Nostocaceae cyanobacterium (assembly GCA_030065825.1). Lineage (GTDB taxonomy): Bacteria > Cyanobacteriota > Cyanobacteriia > Cyanobacteriales > Nostocaceae > JASJCY01. Next base: position 59,902 of record JASJCY010000036.1, read on the forward strand.
ATCTTTGTTGCAAAATCTACAAACTAGCTTCCATGAAGACGGTGTAGAAATTTCTCAATTGCATTGGCTAGCTACTGATGGCTTGAGTAGGGAATTAGCACAAGCATGGCAACCCCAGGAATTGAATCATCATACCTTGGCTTTCCTGCAATACACCTCCGGTTCTACAGGCAATCCCAAAGGTGTCATGGTTAGTCATGGCAACTTACTTTCTAATTCGGCTGTGATTCACAAATTATTTGGACATACAGCCAACAGCCAAGGTTTGATTTGGTTGCCTCCCTATCATGATATGGGATTGATTGGTGGGATTTTGCAACCCCTCTACGGTGGTTTTCCAGTAACACTGATGTCACCAGTAGATTTTCTGCAAAAGCCAATTCGCTGGTTGCAAGGCATTTCTCGCTATCAAGCTACTACTAGTGGAGGACCAAATTTTGCTTACGATCTTTGCATTCGCAAGGTGACTCCCCAACAGTTAGAAAATCTGGATCTTAGCAGTTGGGAACTGGCTTTTACTGGTGCTGAACCAATCCGTGCCGAGACATTAGAACAGTTTGCCTCTAAATTTGCACCTTGTGGCTTCCGTAAGCAAGCATTCTACCCCTGCTACGGTATGGCAGAAACCACTCTGATTATATCTGGGGGTGAGAAAACAGCCCTACCAATCACTTGCAATGTAGAAAGAGTAGCACTAGAGCAAAACCGCATTGTCAAAGTCCAAGATTCTTGGGAAGATACCCAGACAATTGTCGGCTGTGGACAAGCTTATTTGCATCATCAAGCAGTGATTGTCAACCCCCAATCCTTAACTCTTTGTAATCCTGGGGAAGTTGGAGAAATCTGGGTAGCAGGACCAAGTATTGCTCAAGGTTATTGGAATCAAACTGAGGAAACACAGAAAACTTTCCGTGCCTATCTTGCAGATACACGAACAGGTCCATTTCTGCGCACTGGGGATTTAGGATTTTTACAAGATGGGGAATTGTTTATTATAGGACGTATCAAAGATGTAATTATAATTCGTGGACAAAATCATTATCCCCAAGATATTGAACTAACTGTTGAGAATAGTCATCCCGCTTTGAAAACAAGTAGTGGAGCTGCATTTACTATTGATTTTCAGGGATATGAGCGATTAGTTATTGTGCAAGAAGTAGAGCGGACTTACCTGCGGAAATTAAATGTTCAAGAAATTGTGGTAACTATAAGACAAGCAGTAGTTACCCACCATGGACTGGACATTTTCGCTACGGTACTCGTCAAAACTAACAGTATTCCTAAAACTTCCAGTGGCAAAATTCGCCGTCAAGCCTGTCGCACTGCCTTTCTTTCTGGAAACTTAGATGTGGTAGGAGATTGGAGTCAAAATCCTCAGAACAAAGTTAAATTCATGCATCTGCAATCTGAGGTTGAATCTGTTCTACAGCAGGTAATAGGAATACAAAAATAACACACATATTGCACCATTTAGGGACTTGCAAATAAAAAAATATCCCAAAATTTGATAGTGGTACAGGCATCCTTGCTTGTATGAGTGGGCAGGCAAGGATGCCCCGCAGTCGCTATAACGGGGGGAACCCCAACGCCAGTTCACTCAACGCGGGGAACCCGCGCACGTGACTGGCTCCGCAACGCGCTGCTCTCTACCCCACAATATGGGATAATTTATTTCTTGGTATTCCCTTAAGGTCAAATATAAACCAGGTTTATAAATGAAAAATTATAACTTTTACTGGTCAATATTTCTAATCAATCTGGTTTATAAAAAAATAGAAATCCAAACAAGTACCTAATCAATAAAAATTTCCAGAAATAGATTATGTTTCAGATATCAAGTCAATGATTTTCAAAAAGTATAAAAAATTTTCAAAATATACAGGGCTGCTATATGATTCGTATTTTGCTAGTAGATGACCAACAATCTATTAGGGATTACCTGCAATCTCAGTTAGATATAGATTTAGATATAGAGGTAATTGGAACTGCGGATAATGGCAAGTTAGCCATTCAGCAAGTAGCAAGATTAAAACCTGATGTTGTTCTCATGGATATGGAAATGCCTGACATGGATGGAGTCAGCACTACCAAAATTATCCATCAGAGATTTCCCAACACTAAAATTCTAGTTTTAAGCGGTTATGACAAAAATCAGTATATCCATGCATCCCTAGATGCAGGGGCAATGGGATATTTACTGAAAAATGCATCTGCCGAAGAATTAAAAGAATCAATCCGATTTGTTAACAAAGGTTATACTCAGCTTGCTCCTGGGCTACTTGGAAAAATAGTTCCCCAAGCACCAGTATCCCATCTAGTTGAAACATCTAGCTTACCGCTTAAAAGAAATTATAGGCAAACTCACCCTTGGTTATTGCCCCTATTACTAGGTACTGGTGTCGGAGTAGCGATTTTTTTCAGGGGTATAAGTGAATTTACTCAGCGCCCCACCACTCAAAACCAGGCTATTGCAAATAAATCGGCACAACCATTAGCCCCAGCGATGACGGTTACCGTTGCTGAGGCAGAAACTACCTCCATTGCCAATACCTTGATTGTTAAAGGTTCAGTAGCTGCCCATGAGTTAATTCCGGTTTTACCACAGACAAACGGCTTAATGATTGAGAACATTCCCCCAAATATTAAAGAAGGAGCATTTGTCAAACAAGGTCAACTGTTAGCGGTGCTGGATGATTCCTTACTGCAAACACAAATTAGCCAAGCCAACGCAGATATTGAATCGCAAAAAGCAGATGTTGCCTCCAAACAGGCACAACTGGCATCCAGACAAGCAGCTGTGGCTGCAAATGAAGCAGTCGTAGACCAAAGACGAGCCGACTTAGCTCAAGCCCAGGCAAAATTAGAAGAAGCCCAAAAGAATTTTCAGCGCTACGAAAAACTGGCTGTTAATGGGGCAATTAGTCAGCAAGAACTGGATACTCGTCAGACAAATGTCAAAACTGCCAGGGAAGCTGTGCGTCTTGCCCAAGCAAATATTAGCGGTGCCCAAGCAAATGTCCGCAGTGCCCAAGCTGATATTGCTACTGCCCAAGCTAATCTTAATAGAGTGCAAGCATCTGTGCGCAGTAGTGCAGCCAGAGTGCAACAGCTAAAAACCCAGCTAGGAAAGACTTTAGTTCGCGCTCCCGTTTCCGGAATTATAGCCGAGCAACTAGCAAGAGTGGGAGATATCACAGGAATACCACCACAAACCCAACTAGGAAGCGTAATTGGTGGTAGCCAAAAACTCTTTTCCATTATCCGTGACGGCAAACTGGAACTATGGGCACAAGTACCGTCAATTCAACTGCCACAAGTGAAAATTGGCTCCCCAGCAGTAATTACCTCTGATGTAGATAATAGCGTCCGTTTACAAGGGAAAGTCCGAGAGATTAAGCCAGTGGTTAACCAAAGCAGTCGTGAGGCAATAGTGAAAATTGACTTGCCGAACACAAAATTGCTCAAACCAGGAGTATTTGCCCGGGCAGCAATTACCACTAATACAGCCATGGGTATAGCAGTACCACAAAAAGCAGTATTACCCCAACCAGATGGCAGTGCGATTGTATTTACTCTAGCAGGTGGAGATACTGTTCGCGCCCAAAAAGTAGAAACAGGAGAAATCATCAATGGTGCCAGAGTGGAAATCAAAAGCGGTTTGCCAGCTGGTGCGCAGGTAGTCGTCAATGGTGCTGGATATCTCAAAGATGGGGACAAAGTGAAGGTGGTGAAAAATAATTCGTAACTCCGATCACAGATTACACAGATTACACAGATTTTACTGTAACTCGTTTCTAGGCTGAGCCTGGAAACCCATCCGTTGGGGGCTGCTGCCTCCATTAAGTCTGGAGGCAGAGCCTCCCTAAAATGTATTACAAGGTAGAACCTTGTAACGAGATTTTACCTTAACAAGCGTGCCATTCGTCCTGAGTTATTTGTCATTTGTCTTTCTTAATTTTTAATTTTTAATTGCCATAACTTCTAACTAATTCCATGTCATCTAATATTTCAGCTTGGTCGATTAAAAAACCGATTCCCACAATCGTTTTATTTTTAGTTTTAACAATATTGGGTTGGTTCTCTTTTAATATTTTAGGTATTGATAGTAATCCCAATATTGATATTTCAACTGTTCAAGTGCAGGTTACCCAACCCGGGGCAGGACCTGTGGAGATGGAGTCTCAAGTCACTAAAAAAATTGAAGATGCGGTGGCTGGTTTGGGTAATATTGATGAATTATACTCCTTTGTGAGTGATGGAGTTTCCTATACAAACATTAGTTTTGTAGTGGGAACCAATAGCGATCGCGCTACCAATGATGTCCGCAATGCGATCGCCCAAATTCGCCAAACTCTCCCGGCAGAAATTAACGACCCGGTTGTGCAACGGTTGCAATATGCTGGAGGTCCAATTATGACCTACACCGTTAGTTCTGATCGCCGGTCTGTGTCAGAATTGAGTAATCTGGTGGACCAAGAAATTAGCCGCGCTTTGTTAGCAGTTAAGGGAGTAGCACAAATTAAGCGGGTAGGTGGGGTTAATCGAGAAATCCGAGTTAACCTAGAACCAGACCAATTACAATCCCTGGGTATTACCGCTACAGAGGTGAATAACCAAATTCGAGCTTTAAACATTAATCTCCCTGGGGGACGGCTAGAAGTTGGTGGTAGCGAACAAACTATTCGTACCCTAGGGAGTGCCTCCAGTATCAATATCTTAAAAAACTACGAAATCAGTTTACCCCAAGGCAGTTCTGTACCCCTATCCAGCTTGGGAACTATAGAAGATGGCTTTGCCGATGTGCGCCAAACTGCACACTTAAATAATAAGCCCGTTGTGGGTTTTGAGGTGTTACGCAGTACTGGTAGCGTCATGGTAACGGTGGAAGAGGGAGTAAAGGCAGCAGTTGCAGAATTAGAAAAAACCCTGCCTACGGATGTAAATCTAGAATTAATTTTTACTAATGCTACCTTTGTCAAGCAATCTTATGAAAGCACAATGCATGAATTACTGCTGGCTTCAGTGTTGGCAGTGGCAGTAATTCTACTGTTTTTGCGGGACTGGCGGGCTACATTGATTACAGCAGTAACTTTACCCCTGTCAGTTATTCCTACCTTTGCCGTACATAATGCCCTGGGGTATACCCTCAACAACATGACTTTGTTGGGATTAGGTCTAGCTGTGGGTAACTTGGTGGATGATGCCGTGGTGGAAATTGAAAACATGGAACGGCACCTAGCAATGGGCAAAACTCCCCGTCAAGCTGCCTTTGACTCTTCTGCGGAAATGGGTTTGGCAGTAATTGCGACTTCAGCAACCATTATTGCTGTATTTTTGCCCGTTGCCTTTATGGGGGGTATTCCCGGTCAGTTTTTCCAACCCTTCGCAGTGACTATCTCCGCAGCTACGGTTTTCTCCACCTTGGTAGCCAGGATGGTAACACCGATGATGGGGGCGTATTTATTGAAACATAAGGAATTTCCCCAACGACTGGGCGCAAGCATTGCGCCCCTACAATCAGGCGCAAGGATTGCATCCCTATCGGGCGCAAGGATTGCATCCCTATCGGGCGCAAGGATTGCATCCCTATCGGGCGCAAGGATTGCATCCCTACAATCGGGCGCAAGCATTGCGCCCCTACAACCGTATAAATCCCTTTTACAGTGGGGATTGCGCCACAGGTTAACAACTATGGGTATTGCCCTAGGTTTTTTCATCGCCAGCTTGATGCTGGTTCCATTTATTCCCCAAGGATTAATTGATAGCGGTGATAGTGGGCTTTCTACTATGTCTGTGGAACTACTGACGGGTTCAACTTTAAAAGATACCAAGGAAGTAGTTACCCAGATAAACAACCTCCTACAGCAAAATCCTCTGGTAGAAAAAGTCTTTTCCACAGAAGAGGTAAATTCTGCGACCCTTTATATCCAACTCAAACCCAAGGAGTCAGGTAGGAAAATTTCCCAAGCAGAGTTTGAGAAACAATTACGTCCTCAATTCCAAGAAATTCCGGGGGCAAAAATTAGTTTCCAAAGTTTAGGTGCAGTAGTTGGTAGCAAGGATTTAACCATACGGCTACAGAGTGAAAATCCTGTGGCACTCAATCAAGCTGCTGAGGCATTAGAGGTGCAAATGCGTGGTGTACCTGGTTTGGTGGAAGTATCTTCTAGCGCCAGTTTGGTAAAACCCGAAATTTTAGTAATTCCCGATTTGCGACGGGCAGCAGATTTTGGGGTAACGGTGCATTCCATAGCCCGTACTGCCTCCCTGGCTACCATTGGCGACAATGATGCTAGTTTGGCAAAATACAACCTGAGCGATCGCCAAATTCCCATTCGCGTGCAAATCGATCCCCAAGCCCTTGAAGATATCAACACCATCAAAAATCTGCAAGTCCCCACTCACAACGGTGGTTTAGTTCCCTTGGTAGCGGTTGCAGATATCCGTTTTGGCAGCGGACCAGCAACTATTGAACGTTTTGATCGTTCCCGCTTAGTTTCCTTAGATGCTAACTTACAAGGTATTTCTTTAGGGCAAGCATTGCAACAAATGCAACAGTTACCTGCCATGCAAAACCTCCCCCCAGGAGTCAGACAAAAAAACTCTGGTGATGCCAAGATAATGTCAGACATTTTTAGTCGCTTTGGTAGTGCGCTGGGATTGGCATTGTTATTTATCTATGCAATTCTTGTGGTGCTGTATAACAACTTCCTGCATCCTGTGACCATTATGGCAGCATTGCCCTTTTGTTTGGGTGGGACGTTATTAGCGTTGCTGATTACTCAAAAAGCTTTGGGATTGTATGCCGTCATTGGTATAGTGCTGTTGTTGGGAATTGTGACCAAAAACTCAATTTTGTTGGTAGATTATACAATTATGGGCTTGGAGTCCGGTAAATCCCAACGTCAGGCACTAATAGATGCTGGAGTTTCCCGTCTGCGTCCAATTTTAATGACTTCTCTCTCAACTATTGCAGGAACCTTTCCCCTCGCATTAGGACTGGGTGCAGGTTCAGAAGTCCGTCAACCCATGGCAATTGCAATTATTGGTGGTTTTACCACTTCCACTCTGTTAACTTTGGTGGTGGTACCAGTGCTATTCACCTATATTGACAACTTCCAGTGCTGGCTGGTGAATGGGATAAGATATGGATTTGGCAACAAGCCATCTAGCAAGATTGCGATTGACCATGAGGTGATTAGTCTGCCATCTGCTAGGGACTTTAATTAACAGTTAACTCGCTACCGCGTAATGTTGGGATGAACACAGCATCATTTAATTCTCACCACACAACCCAAATTGCACCCACGCCATACCCCATTTGCCAATATCAGTGATTTAACGTAGGGGCACGGCATCATTTAATTCTCATCACACAACCCAAATTACACCCACGCCGTGCCCACATGGTTCACCACACAACCCAAATTGCACCCACGCCATACCCCATTTGCCAATATCAGTGATTTAACGTAGGGGCACGGCATCATTTAATTCGCACCACACAAAGAAATATTTAACCCACGCCGTGCCCAATCCCCATAATGTCCGTGATTCAACATTGTCAGGGCACGGCATCATTTAATTCTCACCACACAAAGAAATATTTAACCCACGCCGTGCCCAATCCCCATAATGTCCGTGATTCAACATTGTCAGGGCACGGCATCATTTAATTCGCACCCCACAAAAAAATATTTAACCCACGCCGTGCCCAATCCCCATAATGTGCGTGATTTAACGTAGGGGCACGGCATCATTTAATTCGCACCCCACAAAGAAATATTTAACCCACGCCGTGCCCAATCGCCATAATGTGCGTGATTCAACATTGTCAGGACACGGCATCATTTAATTCGCACCACACAAAGAAATATTTAACCCACGCCGTGCCCAATCGCCATAATGTGCGTGATTCAACATTGTCAGGACACGGCATCATTTAATTCTCATCACACAAAAAAATATTTAACCCACGCCGTGCCCAATCCCCATAATGTGCGTGATTCAACATTGTCAGGGCACGGCGTAGGTGACATTGTTTTATACACTGAGATATGATAGATGTTCCCTACGGTTACACATACTGGAAGTCATTACCAGCAATATCCAAACTGGTCACACCCTCAAAAATCGCCACCAAATCCCCATTACGGGAAAGGAACACATCACTACCCTGTTGCTGTGTCTGATAGTCGCCAGCAACACCATGAAGTTGTACCACATCCTCGCCAGCTACAAAGTCCTTAATTAAAGCATAATCTTGATTACCGTTATTATCAGGATTTAAGTAATAACTCTGAGTTGAATCACCAAGGATAAAGCGGTCTGCACCACCTCCACCCGTAACTCTATCACGTTCATACTTGCCAGTGGCAACTGCATCTGTACCGTTGATGGTATCATCCCCTGCACCACCTTTGATGATATCGCTGCCGCTACCACCTGTGATGATGTCGTTACCGCCATTTGCAGCTAGGCTACCAGTATCAGACAACTCAATCTCAATTACGCCGCGATAATTTTTACTGCTGTAATCATCATCCCACTGTCCAAAGTAGTTCATCAGGGCATGATCTTGGTTTAGGAGGTTATTTGGATTATCAGGATGCCAATTGGTATAGGTCACCTCCTGTCCGCTAACCCACTCCCATTGCCCTTCTGTGACTTCATCGGTAAACCCAATCCAGAACTCATCGCTAGAACCAAAAGTATCTTTAACCCATTGTTCCTCTGTGGCATCATTGAAGGTGACTAAGTTACCGCCTAAACTTTGAGCCTGTGCTTGTGCCGCTTCCCAACTCATAGCGGAATCGGTGAGTAAATAAGCACTACCATTGTGGATAATTGCCCCTTGGGGAATGGAAGTTGAACTTTGATTAACATCAACCACCAAGCGGGGTGCAATGCTACCTTCGGCAGAGTTAAAATCAACACCGTCAATGCCCGTAGGTAGGAAAGCCCACCCATGATTAGCGTTTGGATTTGCTTGCCAAGCTTGTAAACTAGCTGTTACATCAATGGTCAGTGTCCCTGGATTCACAAAAGCTGTAGTCGCTACTGCCGTACTCGCTGCTTCTGTACCGTCGGTTTGAATTCCATTCCCCAGAGAGTTCCAGGTGGCTGTATCTGCCCAGGTTTGCAGCATTTCATATATCTGAAGGCTGTCACCTCCTGAACCAGTAACCTCTAATTCTAACACCGCAGAATTGATGGTAGCATCTAAGGCAATTTGACCAGCTTGGCTACCAAAGATATTATCAAACTTCAATAGACCCTGGATTTGTCCTTGATCATCATTACCCCCTGTCAGATCCATATTAAGCCAGGTATCACTGCCACGATAGCTATCGGCATAGGACTCCTCAATGAAAGTATCAACTGTACCAGTGTAACCATTCACACCTTGCTGGAAGCTCAGTGTTCCAGAGGTGTTATCAGTACCATCGCCTTCAATGACATCATTACCGGAATTGCCGTAAATGATATCATCGCCGCTTCCCCCTACAAGGAGATCGTTGCCCCCAGCAACAGACCAATCAATCTCAATGATGCCTTGCAATTGTTGACCATCAACATGGTCACCCCACCTAACATCGATGCTATCCATATTCATCCGCACATAGTCAGTGCCAGCACCATTGCCGTTGTTAGGTTCACCAAGTCTCCAGTTAGTGTAGGTAACAGCTTCACCACTAGCCCATTTAAACGTACCTTCGGTCTCTTTGTCCGTTAAACCAATCCAAAATTCACTGTTACCAAAAGTTTGTTCTAACCAAGCTTCTTCAGCAGCATCATTGATAGTTACCAGATTACCACCCAGATTTCTAGCTTCCGTTTGTGCTGCTTCCCAGGTTTTTGCTCCTTGAGTGAGAATATAAGTACTTTGACCGTAGGTATAACCCCCAGGTAGATTTATATCCCCAACACTACCATCATTAAACTCGTCCTCACCGTAGATGACATCATTACCTAAGTCACCAAAAATTACATCACTGCCACTGCCACCTCTGAGGATATCACTGTTGTCTCCAAGTTGTAGATTAGGGTCTTCAACAGCCACAAATTCGATATAATCGATGCGAGCGCCTTCACCAGCATCTGCAATCCCTTGCAAGAAAATTTCATCGCCCTCATTGATTACAATCCCTTTGTCTAGAGTAAGAGTACGGGTGACAAAACTATCGGTTCCTGGTGAAGCAGTACCCAAGTCTTGGTCGAGTAGCCATTTATCCACTTCCACTCCACCAACTTTCACGGTAATCTCGGAGTTGCCATCATTCTCATCGTAGTAGCCAACGATAACATCGTAGAATCCCGTACCACCAGTGAAGGTAGAGGTAAGAGTACCTATAGTATTGGCAGAAGTTGTGCCAACAAGAGCATTGTTAGAGGCAAAAGTTTGATTTTCTTCCGTCTGGTAATCCCCACCCAAGGTCATTGTCTCGGCTTCAAACCGGACTGTAGTAATGGTGGGAGAATTGTTGCTAGGAGAACTTTCAGTTGGTGGAGGATCAACAGCCACCAATTCAATATAGTCGATGCGAGCAAACTCACCAGACTCAGAAGTTCCTTGTATCTCAATCACAGTATTAGTGTCAATGGATAACCCAGTTGCCACTGTTCGGGTATCATAAATGTCGCTGGAGCCAGTGTTACCGTTAAATGTCCAGGTATCTTGTGTCACCCCGCCAATTTTCACCGTGGCGGTAGAATTGCCATCAATTTCATCGGCGTAACGGACAAGCACATCGTAGTAACCCGAAGCCCCTGTGAAGAGATGGGTAGCAGTGGCGCTAGAATTGGTACGAATAATGCTGCCACCGGAAGCACCTGTCCTACTCTCAGCAAAGTAGCTGCCGTCTACTGGCAAGTCCATGTCCTCAGCTTCAATTCTGACTGTAGTGGGGGGAGAATTGTCAGTTGCTGGGGGAGTACCAGGCACAAATTCGACGTAGTCAATGCGAACATATTCATCATTATCTCGACTCCCCTGGATTTCAAACACATCTCCCGGATTAACCATGATGTCATTGGCAATGGTTCGGGTGACAAAATTGTCTGCACCAGCGTAGTTGTTGCCGAGATTTTGGTCGAATGACCAGCTATTTAATGTTACATTATCCAAAGTAGCTGTAACTTGGGCAAAACCATCACTTTCGTCATAGTAGCCAATGACAATATCATAGTATCCAGAGGTTCCCGTGAAGGTTGTAGAGGCGGAAACGTTGGAGTATGAGCCTGTTTTAATCAAGCTACCACCAGAAGCAAAGCTTTGATTTGCTTCTATGTTAAAGCCTGCCAAGGTCATGTCTTCGGCTTCTATTTTGAGTGGGTCGAGTACAACGTTATTCTGACCGTCATTAGAGTTACTAGAATTGCCGCTGGTATCAGTATTATTACTGCTAGTACTGCCACTGGAATCTACGATGCCAAACTGCTCTCTGAGGTGGTTGAGGTACATCTGTGTGTCACTCATACCATTACTGGAGTAGCTGTCCCCAAAGATGAGGTCATTGCCACTACCACCACCAATCATGTCCTTGCCATTTTCACCCACCAGCAGGTCAGTACCAGCTTCACCTTCAATCAGGTCATCATCTGTACCACCAAAGACCGCATCATCGCCAACACCAGCCACCAGGAAGTCTCTACCCTCTCCCCCAGAGATGAAGTCATCCCCAGCACCACCGAAGGCTACATCGGCACCAGCTTGACCGTAAATAGCATCATTGCCATTTTCCCCGGAAAGCATGTCATCCCCGGTGCCACCATAGATTTGGTCATTGCCGTTAAAGCCAAAGATGGTGTCATTCCCAGCTTCACCTTTGAGGCTATCATCCCCATCGGCACCATCAATTAAGTCATCCCCATCCCCAGCGCTAATTTCATCATTACCAACAAAACCACCAAAAATGTCATCTTCAGCACCACCAGCCTGAGTAGAAGTACTAGTAGTAGTATTACTAGTATCTTGTTCACCTGGTAGCAATAGCTGAATTACGGCATCGGGGTTAGCCTTGGCGAAAAATACCTGTTCCCACCAAGCTTTATCCTCTACATTCTGCCAATAATCGTTGCCATCGCCTCCACCATCGCCAAACCACCACCAGTAATCGTTGCCATCACCTCCACCATCGCCAAACCACCAATGGTATGCCTTTTCCTCCCATTTTTCTTCCCATTGGTTCCAATAATCGTTGCCATCACCGCCACCATCACCAAACCACCAATTGTACAAATCTTGCCACCAAACTTGGGCACTGTCGCCAGTACCGTACCAGAAGTTGTATGCCGCTTTCCATAACTTTTGGAATTCTCCCTGATTCCCGATTTTATCGTCCCCGTGCTGATTATTCTCCAGCCACCACAGCTTAAATTCGTCTATGGTAGCAATAGTGTTTGTGGTGGTGCCGCTAGTGGTATCTGTTCCGCTAGTGGTATCTGTTCCGCCAGTGGTATCTGTTCCGCCAGTGGTATCTGTTCCGCTAGTGGTATCTGTTCCGTTAGTGGTATCTGTTCCGCTAGTGGTGTCTGTTCCGCCAGTGGTATCTGTTCCGCCAGTGGTATCTGTTCCGCCAGTCGCAATGGCTTCATCTGCCGCTGCTACCGCTGTGGGGTCGGAAAGGGGCACACCGTTGAGATTTGCCTCAATCTCTGCCACCGTCATCCCCACTTGTATTGCTAAATTTATCTTCGCCTGTAGCAACAACTGGTCTAAATCCAGGGTTAAATCCCCTGCAAGGGCAGCATCACTTAAATCCCAACCCAACAGGTCCATTGCCTGTACATCCAGCCCGGAAATTGTTGCTCGCTCCTGATACCATAAAGTGGGGTCCATTACACCCTGGGGGTCATAGCGACGTTCCCAGTGACTAGCTTGATAACCATCCCCATTGGCGTCTATCCCTTGTGCTAAGGTCGCTAGGATGGTTTGTCCACCATCAATAGTGAACAAATTTCCAGACAAATCCGCGACGCTTCCATCTGGGTTGTAGGTGTCAGCACTTGCTGCCGAGAAGCGGAACAAATCTAGGGGCGTAAAATTACTGAGTTGTTCTTCACCAGAGTATAAAGTTTCTTGCTCTAGGCTATAGTCAATGCCGCTGGTGAATCCCAGGATGTGTCCGGTTTCGTGTAATGCCACACTTAAGAAATCAAGGGTGCTTTCTGGTGCTTCTGCATCCCGTAGGTAGTTATAATCCCAAACAAAATCGTCGTTTAAGAGGATATAACCATCTATGGCATTGGGGTCTACCAAATCTCGCGTCCAAGTGCCTTTATCTTGCTCAAAGATAACCGCCAATTTATCCACAGCTACAGACAGTTGTTGTTGCAAATATTGGGCTTCGTAGCTGTCTGTTAACTGCTGAGTAAGTTGAGTGGCTAAACCCCGGATTGGTTGCAAATCCAGGTCTAACTGTGCCGCTATATTTTGGGCTGTAATCGTATCTTGATATTGGATGGCATTGGCATCTAGCATCAAGTTGCCTTGCAAATACTGATCCAACTGCTGATATGCAGTATCTGTGAGTAACTGCATCCATACTGGGTTTAGGGCTACCTCCAGGTCAGCAGCCAATATTTGAGCCGTATCTAGGGCTTGTTGCTGTTCGCTAGTCCAGGTAAGACCATCATTAACAGCTTGTTGCTGTTGGGATGCTAAATCGAGAGCTAATTTTTTTGCTAGTCGTTGTAAACCAAGTAAATCCTGAATTTCATCTAAATCCAAATCGAAGGCTTCATCCATACCCAAGGCTTTGGCTTGGGCAGAAGTTAGGAGAACCTGGCTATTACCATCAACTAACTCACCGTCAACCATAAAATCAACGGTATTGCCATCTTGTAGATAGTAATATGCCAGGTCGTCATCTGCTGAGGTGATATCATTTTGCAGATATTCCTGGTAGATGCCGTAGTTTTGCTCGTAGGTGATAGGAACAGCACCACCGATGACGTATTCTTCCAGGGTTGTACTCGTCTGCACACCAATGTTGATGGTGACATCATCTATGAGGTACTGTCCCCACATTAAACCTGCCATCTCGAACCCTATCATCGCCTCGAAAGACATTCCCTCAAGATTGAAATAGTTAATTGTTAACATGGGTTTGTTATCTTACTCAATTGTAGTTGTAGGTATGTATAGATGCAGGTGGTAACTTTAAAAAAATGTCTATATAAACTGATAACTTGCACCATTCTCAATTCCCCCATCTTTCCCACCTAGTAGTCCACCACACCAACTTTGCGGGGTAAAGGCAGAGAGGGGGAAGAGGGGGGAGAGGGGGGAGAAAAAACTTTGTTATTTCATTATTAACCCCGCATAGTTTACTTGGTGGAGTACTAGTGGTTTGTCCCATAAAATATGATGGGGTTTCCATCACACCCACCTGGGACTATAAGTCCCAGTCTAATAGTCAAAGTCATATAAATATGACTATAAAACTAGCCATCAAAACTAATG
>JASJCY010000034.1 GCA_030065825.1 Nostocaceae cyanobacterium
AATCCTTGTGGCAGTGGGTTTTTACCAGGATTGAGGTTAAACGTTGCCGCTTGGATAATGAAATTGGGAAAGCCCTGGGGGATTACCTTGATGAACAAAAAGCACAAGGTAAACCCGTCCAGTTAGCCAGGGCAAGAACCTCAGCAAAAGGAGTTCAGCTACTTTTCAAGCATTTGGTTCAGGAATTGACCAACATTCAGTACTAAAGTGAAATTTTACATCTGGCAGGGAGGCATATATAACAATCTCGAAGATATTCTTAGATGGCAAGCAGCAGAATTTTGGAAGTTAGATGAAGATGCAATTACAAATTTCCAGCACCAATGTCCGTTGATGTACTGGACATACAAACAAATCAATCAGCTAATCATGGCTGCACATAGGGGTGATGATTTCTTTTTGTTGGGGGATGGGAATTGGTCAAAGACTATTTTCTTAACTCCTTTGAAGCAACATTTCGATCATCCACCCTCAACTTTTGTCCACATGAAATGTCCAGTACTAATTTTGCATGGAGAGTTGGACCACAATACACCCCCTACAGAGGCATCCCTGATGCAACAAAAACTAATCCAGGCTGGAAATACCAATGTTACAACACATATTTTTCCTGGACTCGATCATAGTTTTCGCAGACTTGGGAAACCTGATGAGGATTTTGTAACAGCGATGAGTCTACCTCTTGCACCTGAAATGCCAGAAGTACTCACAAGTTGGTTGCAAAATCAATTAAAGGATAAAGATTGATTGTGCTAGGAATACGGTATCGTTATCATTCATCAACATTGAGTTGCATTTGGATCTTCTTGATTATTAATGGCGATCTCTGTAACCACAGGTAAAGAAATACCGAGGATAGCAGCAATAGCAAATGTTTTTATTTTCACAATGATTTTTCCCTAGAAGCGATAAGGGTTTATCTTTATATCAAATGTCTTAATTTTAACTTCAGAAAATAAAAATCGTCTATAGGAATCCGCTTTGATTTTTAAACGAAATTAGGACGGGCAAGGATGCCCATCCCACAGCAGGAATGCCCATCCCACAGCAAGAATGCCCATCCCACAGCAGGAATGGCGAAATTAGGACGGGCAAGGATGCCCATCCCACTTATAGTGTATTGGACAAAGCGTGAAAACTACTACAAGTATCTCTAGTATCACCGAAAGTACGTCATTCTACGCATTTTTTATTTTGTTCAGATGAAAATACTAATGGTAATTGCTGGGAATATTATAATCAGGCTTTGAAAAGAATAATATCAAACAATAGATATACTCTAGGAAAGAGTATCCCATAACTGTTAATTTAGATTAATATGCCCGACCCCTATACATACGCTTTTTGACAGTCTCTGGTTTAGTTGATAAAGAAGCCTGTTCATCGATACTCACCTTGTAAGTATTTCCTCGATAGCTCATTATCTTCTCTTGATTTATATCATCTGAGTGGGTATAATCTGACTGCGATTGTGGTTCAGAAGCAGAAGGGAGTTCAACAATAGTTTCCTCCCCAAACCCTTCAAATACCATTTCAGACTTGGCTGGAGGAGGAACGACTTTGGGAGGAAGTGTAGGGGTTTGTGTTTGATTAATCACACATTCAGAAGGTTGGGATAACCACAAAGTCAATACAAGTCCCTCCCTCACCAATAAACACTTGATATTTTGCTGTTGATATTCCTTGCATATTTTTTCAGCAGCATCTTGGACTCGTTGAGAAAATGAGATACCCCGGGAATAGGATACACCATTCAAAGTCAGCCTATTGGAACCAGACTTGATTGCCCCGATGCTAGCTAGGTCAGATGCTATAATCATTTGCGTCATTGTTAAAATCCTCCCTGTAGTCTTTTGCTGGGATAATGTACACAAAAGTACTTTGTCATCAAGTATTGACAAAATGACTTTAACCCTGGCTAATTTTCTTTCACCACAATTTATTTTACTAAATAAAATTACTGAATTACAAATTTTGCTAAATCAACATAAAAATTAGAGTTTTAGTCTTAGAAAACAAGCAATAGCTATTACACTAACCCTTGATAGTTAATAGCATTCCTTAGTTTATTGCCTCTTGAAGATAAAAATATATTGAAGTAATTTTAAAGATTCACCAAAAACCAAAATACTTTAGTAGTATTTACGCAACTGGCATATTGATAAGTAAGTAGGTGCTAATATTTCAAGCTATGTTAAGAAGTTTAAATGTAGGGTGTCCTGTCGCGTAGCGCAACGCACCATCAACAATTTAAGCTGCCGTACCCTCAGGCATAACACACACTAGATCAAATTTATATTTCTTCATATACATTGAATTTTTCTGCCGACTTACTTACTTTTTGTAGTAAAAGTTTTAACCCTTGTTTTAAGTAAGGGTGCGGTTTCTGCGCCCTTACGAAATAAAAATTAACTTACATAAGTCCTGTATGTATCAGATAAGTTACCTTTAGGTAGTTTTACGACGATGGTTAGCAGCCTGTGCTAACAAAGACTGGGCAAAAGCGATGGCATTACTTGCAGATTTTCCACCCGCTAACTGGGCTAATTCTTCCCGACGCTGATTTAAATTATCCAAAGCAGTCACCCGTACCACAGTGCGTTCTTTACTGTTTCCGTTGTTTTCTTTTTGACCTTTAATTTGATTAATAATTTGCTTATCAACCCGGAAATGACGGTCTGCCATTGCGGCTACTAAGGGTTGGTGAGTCACACATAATACCTGCTGTTCTTGGCTAAGTTGGTGTAACTTTTCGGCAATCGTCTGGGCAACTTTTCCGGAAACTCCCACATCAATTTCATCAAACACCATTGTTCCCGGTGCATCTGTTTGGGAAAAGCAGGCTTTTAGGGCTAGCAAGAACCGACTCATTTCTCCCCCAGAAGCAATTGCTGATAAAGGCTGTAGGGGTTCTCCGGGGTTGGGACTAAACATAAAGGTAATTTTGTCTGCACCTGTTGCTGTGGGGGAGATAGGTGCAACCTCCACTTGAAACTGCACCTTTTCCATTGCCAAGGGTTTCAGTTCCCGGAGTAATTCCGCTTCTAATTCCGTTGCGGTGATGCGACGTAACACCGTTAAGCGATCGCAAATTTGTATTAGCTGCTGCCAGAATTCCTGCTGTTGTGCTTCCAGACTTTCAATGGACTGTTCGCTGTCGTTGAGTTCCGCTAATTCTGCTTCAATTTGATTATAATAGGCGATGGCATCGGCAAGGGTGGGACCATACTTACGGCAAATCTGCTTTAATTCCCGGATTCGCTCTTCTACCTCCTCTAAACGCTGGGGATCTGCCTCCAAAGCCTCCCCATAGATATTAATCTGCCGTGCCACTTCTGTCACCGTTGCTTGGGCATCTCGTAGAGATTCTAACAGGGGTTGCAACTGGGAATCATACTCTACCATGTGATTGAGATTCCCCTCGCTGTCTGCCAACAAATCAGTTACCGTTGCTGCTTCCCCATCATTTTGGTACAGGGCTTGGTAAATTTTGTAACTCATCTGTTGGAGTTCCACCACATGGTTGAGACGTTGGTGTTCTTGTTGTAATTGTTCTAATTCCTCAGCTTCGTTGAGGTTAGCCTCCGTAAGTTCCTTTTGTTGATAGGTCAGCAAATCTAATTTGTGCAACCGTTCCCTTTCAGTAGTGCGTCGTTGTTCTAGGGTTTGATGCACTTGCTGATAAGTGCTAAAAGCAACTGCCACCTCTTGACGTTCCTGCCACAGGGCATCCCCACCATAAGCATCCAACCAATCCCGCACTTGTGCCGACTGTCCCACCTGTACCGTTTGTCCTTGGGCAGTAATTTCCACCAAGCGATCGCGCAACCCTGTCATTAACTGTCGATTCACCAACACACCATTGATGCGAGAACGACTACGTAAACTTCCGGATGTGGTAGTAATTTCTCGACTAATAACTACTGAATTTCCATCCATCAGTTCGATTTCTTGCTCGCTTAACCAAACACCCAAGATAGAATTTAAGCTAAAGCTAGCTTCTACCATTGACCTATTTGTGCCAGTGCGAATTACTCTACTGGAAACTTTGCCACCCAAAACAGCATCAATAGCATCAAGGATAATCGATTTTCCTGCGCCAGTTTCTCCAGTGAGGACATTCAATCCAGCGCCAAATTCTAGTTCTAGTTTGTCAATTAGGGCAAAGTTTTCAATCCGCAACAGAGATAACATTCAGGCAAATTCTCCGTGAAGGCAGACGCAGGATATTAGTTAGGAAGTCCGTAGGGGTGCGGTTTGTGCACCAGTCCAGAGTTAGGAGTTGGGAATTTTCAATCTGACGCTACATCTTGCGTCTTTCTGATAACATTTTTATGATTGTAACTCTCTCATTATTCATACCCTGTTCTCAGATATACGTCAGTTGTTTGTTATTTCAATTGCTACTGATGTGAAAAAGTCAACAATGGCACATGGTAATTGGTGATGGCATTCGCAATCAGGCATTACTATTGAATAGGTACACTCAATTTAGGGAATAGGAAATAGTAGAAAATAAATTATCCCATGTTGTGCGATGGAGAGCAACGCCATGGGCAATCCCTTAGAAGTTTCCCAAACCTAACAGTTTGAACCTACTTCATCCTAGCCTGTGGACTCCGGCAAACTCCATACAAACTTCTTGTTTCAACTTTCACCCTACCCTTTGAGTTCTGCTTTGCGGTACATCCTTCACCTTTCAAAATTATGTCTATCGTAGGAATGCTCCTTGCTGAAGATATTGTTACAATAGTTAACATATTAACGCCGACACGGTGGTGAGTTCATGATTGTCAAGACAGTTTCCCCCAATCCCCCAGCAACTAAACCAGAAGTAGTACCAGAAAATGGTGCCCAGCCATCTAATATGAATTTAGCAGTGCCAGTGCATCCCACACACAAAGCACCGGTGAACTCACAATTAGAACCAGAAACCCTGCGTTACAATGCCCAGGAAATAAAGGCATATTATCAAAGCCGTCCCCTGCAAGTTTTGCAGCGGATTATAACAGTGTTAAGACCCACTGTTGGTTTTGTATTTGGTTTATGGTGGGATAGTAAACGGGGAATTGCCGTCAAAAGTGAGCATCGTCGTGCCATTCAGCTAAGAGAACTCTTAACTCAACTAGGACCAGCTTACATCAAAATTGGACAAGCTCTATCCACACGACCGGATTTGGTTCCGCCAATATACCTAGATGAGTTAACGAAACTGCAAGATCAGTTACCTCCATTTGCTAACGAAATTGCCTACCAGTTTATTGAAGAAGAATTGGGGGATACTCCCGAAAATATTTACGCCGAACTATCGCCACAACCCATTGCTGCTGCTTCTTTAGGGCAGGTTTATAAAGCCAAGTTGAAAACAGGTGAGGAAGTCGCTGTTAAAGTCCAACGTCCGGACTTACGGGAGAGAATTACCATTGACTTGTATATTTTACGACGATTAGCAGCATGGGCACAGAAAAAAGTCAAGCGCGTGCGCAGTGACTTAGTAGGCATCCTGGATGAATTAGGCGATCGCATCTTTGAGGAGATGGACTACATTCACGAAGGAGAAAATGCCGAGCGCTTCTATAAACTATATGGTCATATTAAAGACATATATGTGCCGAAAATTTACTGGGAGTACACCAACCGTCGCGTGCTGACAATGGAGTGGATCAACGGCACCAAGTTGACCCAACCAAAAGAGATTGCAGCCCAAGGTATAGATGCTCGTTATTTAATTGAAGTGGGTGTACAATGTTCCCTGCGGCAGCTTTTAGAACATGGATTTTTCCACGCCGATCCCCATCCTGGGAACTTATTAGCCACCCCAGAAGGTAAATTAGCTTACCTCGACTTTGGGATGATGAGTGAAGTTAAGCCACCCCAGCGCTATGGTTTAATTGAAGCAATTGTCCACGTCGTTAACCGCGATTTTGAAGGCTTAGCATACGATTACGTCAAATTAGACTTTTTATCCCCTGACACCGATTTAACACCTATTATTCCGGCTTTTGGTAGGGTATTTGCGGATGCCCAGGGAGCAAGTGTTGCCCAGTTAAATATTAAAAGCATCACCGATGAACTCTCGGCTTTGATGTATGAATATCCCTTCCGTGTACCACCCTACTATGCGTTAATTATTCGTTCCTTGGTTACCCTGGAAGGTATTGCTATATATATCGATCCCAACTTTAAAGTCCTCAGTGAAGCTTATCCCTACGTCGCTAAACGGCTATTAACCGATCCATCGGTGGAGTTAAGAACCTCCTTAAGAGATTTGTTATTTAAAGAAGGTAGTTTTCGTTGGAATCGTTTAGAAAACCTGTTAAAAAATGCCCGCAAAAATCAAGATTACGATTTGAACTTAGTATTAAATCAAGCAGTAGACTTTCTCAGTTCCGAACGTGGTTCATTTATTCGCGATCGCCTTGTGGATGAGTTTGTCAAAACTGTGGATGCTTTGGGTAAAAATGTATTGCACAACTTCACATATTTACTGCGGGAACAGGTGGGAATTACAGCAGTAAACCAAACTCCAGCTGCTACAGTTGAACAACAACAGACTTTAGAACATATCAAACGGATATTAACAATTCTTCAACAAACCCGTGGCTTCGATCCTGCGAAACTTGCACCACAGGTTGTTCAAGTTGTTTTCAATCCAGGGGTACAACGTTTAGGACAACAAATTGCTAATCAGTTGTTGCAAAAAGCCGTAGCCAAGTTGATTCGAGAATTATTGATATCGGAAGAAGTTGTCAATAATCAGCAACAAGCAACCTTGAATAATCCATAATTTGGTAAACGGTAATGGATCTACTCTCGTTTCCAGTTTCTGACTGGAAATGTACCTTCATGGGGTTTTGCTGTCAACCAATGGATCTACTCTCGTTTCCAGTTTCTAACTGGAAATGTACCTCCACGTGGTTTTGCCGTCAACCAATGGATCTACTCTCGTTTCCAGTTTCTAACTGGAAATGTACCTCCACGTGGTTTTGCCGTCAACCAATGGATCTACTCTCGTTTCCAGTTTCTAACTGGAAATGTACCTCCATGCGGCTCTGCCGTCAACAACCCCCAGCAACCCACCACGGCATTACTCTCGTTTCCAGTTTCTAACTGGAAATGTACATCCACTCGGCTCTGCCGTCAACAACCCCCAGCAACCCACCACGGCATTCCCAAGTCTTGAACCAATTGGAACGAGATAAAAATCTAAAATTCAAAAGTCAAATTGCATAAACTTTCAGAGTCATACATATCGAGTATATGTAAGCATTTCAAATGGACTCTGAAAAATGAAATTATTAACTCTAAGTTCCAAAGTAATTTTAGGAAGTTTTATTGCCCTCAGCCTTTTTCCTATTCCTCAAAAACCTGCCAATGCTGCAATTAATTGTAGTGCAGTTGAATCCTTTGGTAATGCTTTGAAATCCCAAATTTTGACAGAAATTAACAATGAAATAGCAGGGGAAAGCTACAAGATAAATCGTCGCAAAACTCTAAAAATTCATGGAGTAGAAGATATTTCCTTTAATGGATGTCGTATCAAAGCTAAAACCAAGGTAACTTTAAAGCGAAAAATCCGCCGCGATGCCCATGGAAATATAAAAATACGTGCAGATATTACCTCCTTTGACTTAGCTGGAAAGCGATTATGCTATAAAAATGCCAAAGTTACTGATGTCAGTTTGAGTAGAACCTTGGGTATTGGTGAACGTGTTTATAGGTGGGCAGCAAATAAAGCACTTCCTAATGGAAAATGCTTAAATCTGTAACAGAATTCCAATTAAAAATATATTCCAAAATATCTTGTGGGATGGGCATCCTTGCCCGTCCTCAATATGCTGTAAGGACTGTTTAATAACGTTTGTATCTTAATCATAATTTGTGATTATATCTTGTGGGATGGGCATCCTTGCCCGTCCTCAATATGGAGTAAGGAGTGTTTAAAGTATCCTATATTTGGGGCACAAGCATTGTGCCCCTACAAATTTATTGTTGTATTTGGGATAATTTATTTTTTGGTATTCCCTTACCTTGAACATCAAATATAGGGGTTTTCACGCTTATGAAATACAAGAGAATTAGTCGAAGTCAGACGGGCAGGGATGCCCATCCCACTGATTGTTCAATTGCAAATTCTAATTTTATCCTTTACCCTTTATCCTTCACTTTTCTCCTCTTCTTCTTGTGGAGTTTCTTGTTTAGGATCTCGTTTGAGATTTTCTTCTAATGCTTGAATTTGTTCGCGACGGGCTTCTAATTCCAAGGTACGACGGGCTAAATCTTGGTTATCCAAAGTAAGTTTTTGTCGCCACTGTTCCGCTTGTTCTCTTTCCTTCTGTAAAGACTCAGGGGTAACACCGAGACGCAAATAAGTTTGCACCAGGTGCAATATCCAGTTAGTGGCTTCTTCTAGTTTTTCAATGTCTCCAGAAGAGGAAAGTTGTACTAACACCAGCAATTTTTCCTTTAAATACAAATCAAAGCTATTATTTCCAACTTCTGGTTTAGGAAACTGACGTCCAATTCTAATATTACGGGAGTTTCCTTTTCCTAATAGGATTAGAGACTCCTCTGGAATCAACACCCAGCAGTTTTCAGCTTCTTGACGTGCCAATAACCGTAACTGATACTGGTCTAAAAATTCATTTTTATGCACCTGGGCTAGATAAAGCATGAGTCCTGAGTCTTTAAATCTTGAGTTGAGAATCCTAAGTTTGAAGTTTTGAGTTTAGGGTTTTGAGTAGTTAATTTCAAGTTTAGAGGAACTAGACTACAACTCATCACCCACCACTCCTTAACTTCTCACCGCAACTCAGCAATATGATTTGTTTATGCTAACCTACGTAGGCGATCGCGTAAAATTTCCTCTTGGGTTTGTGCTTCTGCTAAAGCATCACGTACTCCTTGTACTACCTCTGCTGGTGCTTGTTCCACAAATTTAGGATTACTTAACCTAGCATTGAGAGATTGAACTTCTTTTTCGACTTTACCCAGACTTTTCTCTAGTTTGCCTCGTAGTACCTCAATATCTACTACACCAGCTAGAGGAATTTCTACTTGTACTGTACCTACAACAGATGCAATAGCTTGTTCTGGTTTGGTTTCTATAACTTGTGGTTGTTGTAATTCTATCTGGTTTATATTTTCTTCAGGAGTACTTGTAAATAAATTCTGCCATAACTTTTGTCTGGCTGAGGTAGAGATTAAATTCCGAACTACTAACCAGGTTATATAACCAAAACCAATTATTTCAAAGAAAGTTCCAAAAAAAGGAAGATCATCTACGGCATTCGCTACCGCATAGGCAACCCTCAAGGTAATAAATACAGGAATAATCAATAAAATTAATAAAATTATCCCCCAACGACCCGTTTGAGGTTTTAGTGCTGTTACTGTTTGCGGCTTTTGTTCCTCACCTCCGGTAATGGTTAAAGTTTCAACTTTTGCCAAATCTTGAATATAAGACTCTCCAGCGGTGAGAATTTGCCGTTCCTTGTCGCTTTCACTCTGCAAATTGACAGTTATCCTAACCCCTGGCTTAATGTCCGCTTCTGCCCGTAAATTACGAATAGTGCGAATTGTCCCAAATAACAATTCAAACTCAGCTTCTAGATTATTATCTATCAAACTCGCATCTACCTGGGGATAGAGTTGTAAAGATAAACTTTGTTGGGAATCTTCCCCTTGCTGAGTGAGGGTATGCCAAATTTCCTCAGTGATATGGGGCATAAAGGGATTTAGTAGCTTTAAAATCCCTTCTAGTACATATGCCAAAGTTTGCTGCGCTACCCGACGGGATGCAGGTTCAGCATCCTTGTATAAACGGGACTTAACCAGTTCAATATACCAATCGCAGAAATCACCCCAAATAAACTCATACAAACCCTTAGCCGCTTCTCCTAGCCCGTAATTATCCATGTAATCATGGGTTTGGCGCACAACTTGGTAATAACGAGAGAGAATCCACTTATCGCTTAATTCCGTAGCTTGGGGTACACCCAACTGCTGTGGCGTTTGACCATCCAAATTCATGATTACAAATCGCGCCGCATTCCACAACTTATTGGCAAAATTCCGCGACGCTTCCACCGATGACGATTCATTCTTTTTGCGATCGTACTCCAAGCGGATATCTTGACCAGCACCCACCACTTCCTTAATCATGGTATAGCGCAGGGCATCCGTACCATATTTATCTATCAGAACCAGCGGATCGATACCATTATTAGAAGACTTGGACATCTTCTTGCCCTTTTCATCCAGCACCAAACCGTGGATATAAACATCCTTAAATGGCATTTGTCCCGTAAAATGACCCGCCATCATCGTCATTCTCGCAACCCAGAAGAAAATGATATCAAACCCCGTTACCAAAGTACTGGTGGGGTAATAAGTCTTTAAATCCGGAGTTTCTTCAGGCCATCCCAAAGTTGAAAAGGGCCATAAACCAGAAGAAAACCAGGTATCTAATACATCCGGGTCGCGCTCAATCTTGACATTTTCTCCAAATTGTGCAACGAGTTTCTCCCGTGCTTCTGCATCATTTTGTGCCACTACAAACGGCGTATTATCAGTAATCTCTCCTCCCGTCTCGCTGACAGCGTACCAAGCCGGGATTTGGTGTCCCCACCACAACTGACGGGAAATACACCAGTCCTTGAGTTTCACCAACCAATCACGGTAAACCTTAGTCCAGCGTTCCGGCACAAACCGGGGTGAATTTTCCTGATCCAGGAATTCCAAACACCGATCAGCCATGGGACGAATCTTCACAAACCACTGGGTTGACAACAGCGGTTCTACCGGAACCTTACCGCGATCGCTGTAAGGAACCGTGTGCTTATAATCCTCAACCTTTACCAGCACCCCATCAGCTTCCAGACGTGCAACCACATTCCCTCTAGCAACAAAGCGGTCTTGTCCTTGAAACTCCCCGGCATTGTCATTCAGCGTGCCGTCCTTGTTCATAATATTAATAAACGGCAGATTGTGACGCTGACCCATTTCAAAATCATTGGGGTCATGGGCTGGGGTTACCTTCACGCACCCAGTTCCAAAAGTCGGGTCAACCAACTCATCTCCAACAATGGGAATTTCCCGATTCATAATTGGCAGTGTTAGGGTTTTGCCAATTAAATGTTTGTAGCGTTCATCACTAGGATTTACTGCCACTCCCGTATCCCCTAACATCGTTTCTGGTCGAGTCGTCGCCACCTCTAAATGACCAGAACCATCGCTCAAAGGATAGCGGAAATACCACAGATGACCATCAACCTCTTTGGCGTCCACCTCCAAATCAGACACAGCAGATTGTGACTCCGGGCACCAATTAACCAAGTAATTACCGCGATAAATTAACCCTTCTTCATAGAGACGGTTAAAAGCTAACAAAACCGCCTTCGACAAACCATCATCCAGGGTAAAACGTTCCCGCGACCAATCCACCGACACACCCAAACGTCGCAGTTGATTAACAATTGTCCCCCCAGATTCTCCTTTCCATTGCCAAGCCCGTTCTAAGAATTTCTCCCGTCCCAAATCGTAGCGAGTTTTACCTTCTTCTCTAAGTTGCTTTTCCAGAATTGTATGCACAGCGATGCTGGCGTGGTCTGTTCCCGGTAGATAGAGAGCATTCCGTCCCTGCATCCGCTGATAGCGTACCAGAGTATCAATTAAAGTATTATCAAAGGCATGTCCCATATGTAACTTACCCGTAACATTGGGAGGTGGAATAACGATACAGTAGGGTTCACCACCATGGTTGGGATCGGCTTTATAAACTTGGTTCTGTTCCCAAAATTTTTGCCACTTAGCTTCAGTGGAGAAGGGATCGTAAAGACTAGGGAGATTTATCATTGTTGTGGTCATGCTGGGAAAACTAATTTTGTCACAACTCTAATAAATTTTGCCACAGGCTGGAAAGGAGATTGATAAAATTGAAGCGAAGCCTCCCTACAGTCGTCTACCCCCCGCTATAGTAACTGCCGGGGTTTCTCAACGGGCAAACAGCATTAGTCATTCTCAAGAAACCCGGTTTTTTTACCCACAAATTATGTTTCTAGGGCAAGCAAAAATACTTAAATTACAGTTACAAATACCTGTATTATAGCTGTCAAATCTAGCTTTTTACCTCTCGTTACAAGGTTCTACCTTGTAATACCTCTCGTTACAAGGTTCTACCTTGTAATGAATTTTACGGAGGTTCTGACTCCAGAGGATGCATTTCCAGGCAGCAGCCCAGAAACGAGTTAAGCTTAGAGGTTGTTTGTCAAGTCAACAAGTATACCCGGAACCTCTGTGGGTAAACCTCTCTCCTACAAGTCCAGAGGCTTTGAAACCCCACTTCCGATATAAAATGTTTTTCCGCTTCCCTCTCCTTCTAGGATGCTGCTGGCGAATTGGGTCCCAGACCCCACTCTACTCAAAGCCGCGCATAGCGCGTCTACATTTACCCACAAATTGGTTGGTAGAGACGTAAAATTTTACGTCTCTACATCTGGTGGGATGGGGAAAAATCATTATGTGAGGGGCGATACCCCTTATTTGCCATTGGTATCCTTCTAGTAGTCCACCACATTAGTTACGAGGGGTCACAGATCCCCGACTTCTTTAAGAAGTCGGGGATCGCTCACACCCGCGACTTGTCAAAATTAATGTGGTTGAGTACTAGGAGAGGGTTAAAACAACCATTTATAAAACGTCAAAGCAAGAAAAAACAAGACTTTTGAATGCGTGACTTTTGACTTCCAAGGCAGCGGTACTAGGGGCTAGGAGGGCGTGTTTTCAAACCCCTAAAATCCTCATCCTATAGACGCCGAGTTTGAAAACAGACCCTAGGGGGGTTAGGTTTGGGATATTTTGTGTTAATAATAATACTTTTCAAACATGCTCATTAACAAGGGAAATATTGTATCAGTTCAGTACTTTTACTGAAGCATTCTGGATATAAATATTAATAATATATGTATTGTATAAGGTATAACGCCTTGCTAAATTAGAAATCAACATGATTGAGATTTATTTTGCTCAATAATATGTGATATCATCCAGGGACTACCATGAAATCAAAAATCAGTTTAAAAAATTGTGGTAATCATGATGTGGTTGCCTTTAATTCTACTTTATTGAAAGTGGAAAATATGTCCAAAGAAGTAGAACATTTATTTTTTAATCAAACACTGCTAGGAGCAAAATTAACTGAATTATTAAATTATAAGAAAATCTTAAAAGAGTTTAGTAGTCCCTGGAGTGAAGATAGAGAATCTCAGGTTTACGAAAACTGGTTCAATGATGGAGTAGATTGTGAACTTCTCAGATTGGGTGCCCAACAATGGAAACAAGGAAAACTGAGAATTAACTTCAATGTTTCTTTAGAGTTTGTGCCTGATGAAGCTGAAAATGAAATAACCCCACAAATCACGGTTCCAGAATCAAATATTAAATATCAATACCAAAACCGCAATAAGAGTGCAGCGTAAAAATAAGTCAAAGGATAAACTTGCTGACTCTTAACCTTTAAAAAAATACCCCTTTCTCCTTAACTCCCACAAATTTAAAAAATGTTTGCAAAGTATTTGGCAATATAATTTGCTGCTAAGACTACATTTGTAAACTACCTAGAGAGATTTTGATTGTGTGCTTCCGCAATTTATAGTAGCCATATCAAATATTAAATTTGACTTTTGCTTACATTATCTCAAGAGTATTTTTATCAGGAGATAGGTCATATCTTGCACCATTCGAGGGTAAGCATGGAGAAACCGGGTTTATGAACGAAAAATTAGGGTTTTAGAGGGTTCAATATTCCTAATAAACCCGGTTTCTGAACCAGGTGCAAGATGTGTGATAGGGGTTATATAGAGGAAATAAATAATTCCTCCTTTGTTTATCCACACCTCTGATAACATTATTAGATATTAGCTCTTTTATAGAGCATTTCTTAATCGTTCTAGACGCAGCTTAATTTCCCCAAAATCTTGATCTCCTTTCAGTCTTTCTAAAACATCTTTATCGCTGTTGAGGATCAAGGTTCTATAAGCAGTAATAGCCCGATCAAGTTGATTGATATCCATATCATCAGTCTTAATCACCGCAAATATTTCTTCTATCAGAGGTTCTACAAGTATTTCTTGGGCTCCCAAGTTTACTATACCATCCCGGATAGTTGGTCCATCGGAACGATTACTACATCTTGCTGCCATATAGGAAGCAACAATACTAGTTCTACAATCAATTTGGTCATCTTCCTTTTTCCCAGCTCTATCCAGGCTATTCTGAACAGTTGCGGAAACGTTGACAATAGAACCTTCTGGATTCACTTGAAAATCTACAACTCCTTCTGGAGGAGCAAACATATCCCCTGAACTTCCATCTGTTATTTCTCCCACTGTTTCAATTGTGCCACCAGCATTTGCCCGAATAGGCACACCTACTAGAGAAGCGAACAAAATAAGCACAATAGCAAATTTTAAGGGCATTTTGTTTCTATTCATAGCTTTTACTACCAATTTCATTCAATGTCCACTCAGGCTTAAAATTGAAAAGCATAACCTGCGCTGACAGTCAAGCCAATACCATCATCAAAATTACTAGTAACGTCTGTGAAAAATGTGTGAACAACTACAGGAACCTTTTTGAGGGGAACAAAAGAAGTACCCACGTTGAGACGATTTCCAGTCCAGCTACTGATTAAAGATACTTGAGGGGTGGCTCTTAACCCTACGCTACCAAAAAAATTAGGATTATTTTCATCAGCTTCTATTGCCCCTCTGGAGCGAAAACTACCACTACCAATACCCAGAGAAACTGTTAGAGGTAATTTGTTAGTTGGGCTATTTGGTTCCAGGGGGAATGACCTAGTAACAACTCCATAGATGGTTTCGTCTTCATCATCAGCATCTCCCCATTTCACAGCATTTGCCCAACCAACAGCCACTGCTGTGCCATCAGAGAAGAATTTGTGTACTTTAAAACCCAAACCGCCACTATCGCCAAAATCAAAGTCATCACCACCACCTACACTGGTAATGCTAGCAGTAACTTCTAATCCTACGGCTTTAGCAGGATCTCCTAAACCAAAACCAACAGCCAAGGCTCCATCTGTCCTACCTTCGTCTAAAGGAAAGTTTACACCAGCACCAATAAAGGCTTGACGCCAACTTGCACCATAAGCGGTGGGTGTACCAGCACTAGAACCAGGAACAGCAACTGGGAGTTCCCCTGGTTTGATAATGGGAGGAATTAACAACTCCTGACGTAATCTATTCGTTTCTGCTAGGGTATCCCCTACGGTTCCAGAGGAGTCTATTTGCGCCACTTTTTTGACTTTACTAACAGCCCGCAAATTTTTGATCAGATCCCCATTTAACTCTGATGCTGCCCTCACCTGAAGAGCAGTTTTTTTACTAACAGTAGTGGAAGCCTTAGCTTTCTGATTGATAACTACGTTTCTCACCACATCTGCATTCAGGTCTGAACCAGACTTAGCACCAAATTGCAAGCCCTTGATAACTGAACCCAAACCATCACTAATTTTTGCGGGATTTACTAAAGCAACATTTTTGTTAGCTTTGTATAACACTAACTTTTCCCGCAGGTCTGTATCAGAAGTGACATTTTTTTTTGATAAAATATAATCCTTGTTCCGACTGAAAGAAGACCTGAATTGGTTTTGCTCTATTTCAGCAGCAATTCCCGGATTGATTGCAATCGGAGTGAACGACAGAAGGGAAGTGGTTAAAGTTACCCCTAAACCCAAGTAAATATACCTCACACCAATAAACTGAGAAATTTGTTGTTTATCCACCGTAATATTCCTTCGGCAAAAATAAATACGTGCGTGCAAAAAGAAATTATACTCGCACTACGAAAAAACAAAATGGTATTTTTACGGAAAAGTGCCAAAGGATACTAAAATTTGTCATTAATTTCCGACTGCTATAAAGTTTGTTTATCATAATTCGGTTTTTACAGGTAAAAATCCGAACTAAGGTAGCAACATACAGCAAAACGGGAAAAAACACATCAGTAACCACGAAGCAACCTGGCATGTTTGCACCCATCGGAAAACAATTAATATCGATCCGTTTGGCTAGATTATAAACTTGTGGCTATGATGGTTAAGTTTACTACATAAGACTAAAACTAAAAATAGTCAATAGTGTAGACATGCACTATCCATAGGAGTAGTATAACTGCTGAGACGGACATCATCAAAAATAAAACCTCCTGAATGGGTAAAGTGATTCAGGAGGTTAAAAATAAGTACAAAGTACAAAGCACCCTGATATTTTTAAAAATCTTCCAGAAATTGACTTAGACGGCTTATTAAAGGGTCTACTTCTTGAGGAGGAGCAGCAACAGCATTATTAGGAGTAGAACTATTAGTATGTACAACTTCCAATGCTGGTGCTGAATTGTTGGGAGGGTGAATAATTGGTTGTTGATTCACCATGATTGCCAACTGTGCCACTTGTTGACTCAGCTGCATTAGTTGGCTTTCTATAACTTCCAAACGGTGAGATTCTTTAGCAAAAAAACGTTCCTCAAGGTTAGCTAACTTACTTTGCAATTCAGCTATTTTTTGTTCGACCCCTGGTGTAGTTTCGCCAATCTGCACAGGTCGTACAGATTCTGGTACACACAGAGACTGCCATAGAGCCTCTTTACAGAGGTCACTAAAAGTCTTTTCTGGTTGTTTCTCCAAATAGCTTTCTACAAGTGCTAACAAGCTTTCATCTGCAACTCCTGGGTTAAACGTAACCGATTTAACTACTTTTTTTGACCATTGGAACATCAGTACTAAGCCCTAGCAGAGCGATTGGCAGAAATCTGTGCCTCTCCATAAATATACTGCCCTAAGGCGTTAGCCTGTCGCGATGGTGCTGCTAAGTGAGCGTTAATTTTTGCGTCTTTAAGCAAACGTTGTACATCTTCCCAGAAAAATTCGCCCCCACCACCGGTGAGAATCACATCTGTGACCCGTTCTGGCAGCCATTCTAGTACCTTATTACAGATTTCCCGAGAAAATTGCTCTGTGAGGTTGGGGAGAAAATCATCTAAGTTGGTAGGCTTGCTAGCACCTCTAGGACGATAAAAGCGATCGCCCTTGGGTCGGTTGACTGCGGAAATCAAAGCTAAAGATTGACTATCAGCTCCCTCAATTTCGTCGGCTACCAATTTATAAAACTCGCTCATACCAAAGTCTTCACTCTTGGAAGCACCTCGTGCAAAGCGGAAGTTGTCAACCATGAGGCAATCAATAGTTTGATGTCCGATATCAACAATCGCTGCGGAAAGTTTTGTAAAGTCCGGGGTGGAGGCTACTTGCTTGGGTTGAGCTTCACACCAGAGCAAACTGCCATAACCTTCTGGCATTACCCACACTTTGGTGATGTTCAAAGACACCTGTTCCCCACGAAAGTTCATGATGTGCGGACCACTCAATTGACTGATCAACTGATTTTTTTCGCTTTCAAACTGTCCTTGGGAAAGGTAAGGCAGACCGACAACAACTGAAATATCGTCTTTAAGATTAAAGTAGCCTGCACATGCCAAAACTTTTACCAGTGCATCTTCAACCTTGGATTGACCGACTCCGAGATTAGCCCCAAAATCTGCTGCTAATTGACCGACAGCGAATCCATTTCCCTGATACTCCAACCACAAATCCATTAAGGGGTCTGTAGCACGGGCTTCAAAAACACCTCCCCGTACCTCTTCCATGGACATTTTTTTAACATTGGCAGGTACAAACGTTACATTGTTGGGGTCGCGGCTGATACAGGTTTTGGTAGAAGTTCTACCTAAGTCCACACTGAGAAGGTTTTTATTCCCACTGCTCATGGGCTTAGGTGTAGCATTGATGGGAGTAGCAGCCGAAATCCGATTCATGGGGATAGCAGCGGCATTCATGGGGGTAGCGGCGGAAGGTTGGTCTGTCATGAAAGCTCCTAGTCTGTACTTAGCTCTAAAAAGTTACCATGTTCATCTTACAAAAGAGCGTCTTAACAAAAATTTTTGCTAACGTCAACTATAGCTATGAGGATGCCAAAAGTTACTTTCAGAGATCATTGTTTAGCAATATTTGACAAGATTTAAGCGATCGCTCAGTAAAGTCAAGGTCTAATTTTAGACAAAAAAGCTGATTTATATATATAAATTAGGATAATGGTGCTTTTTTCATCTATTTTTGCTTTTTTGCTTACCTTTAACCACCCAGACTATAAGAGTCAGGGGCAAGATACTTGTCTTTATGAGTATATACTGGTTACCCAATATATACCTTGAGTATGTTAGCAAACTTACCCACCCAGCGCTACCCAGAATGCTGTAAACAAAAGCTGCTAAAATTATTTTTACTGGTTTGTAAGCTTTGATTAAATATGTTAAATTTGACTCTTGTAAATCAGAGATGCGCCAAACAATCAAAAATCAAAAATTATTTTTCAAAGTAAATTTTAATCATGATAAGTGGCGCTTCCCTTAATATTTTTAGAGAGTAGGAGTCAATGATTGGACTCGATGTTCAGATTGCCAATCTAATGGATTCCAAACTCTATCTTCAACAGCCATTTGCTCAATTAAACTTGCTAAACGTAAGGCTTTGAGAGCTTGTTCGCCACCAACAGAAGGTTGATTTCCACCGCGCACGCAATTAACAAAATGTTCCAATTCTGCCCGTAAAGGTTCAACATTAGTTGAATAAACTTTTTCAATTACACCGTCCTGTTTGTAAAGTACTTGCCGATAATCCGTCATCGAGTTATTACTACTTTGTCGGTGAATCAAAATTTCGTTACGCAGAAAATCTGCCTCCGTAAATGAGTTTTTGCAATGAGCAACGATGCGGCGGATTTTGCGATGTGTAATTTTACTAGCAGTCAAGGTAGCAACAATGCCATTTGCAAACCCCAAAGTGGCAGTAACGTAATCTAAGTAACCAGAATCGAGAGTGCGGCTACCGTTAGCAGTCAGCTTTACAACAGGGGAAGCAGCTAGTTCCAAAAGTAGATCGATATCATGGATCATTAAATCCAGGACTACTGAGACATCATTAGCGCGGCTTGAATATGGACTCATCCGATGAGCTTCTAGTGCCAATAATTCTTCTGTTTTGAGAACTTTGCTTAGTTCTCCAAAGGCTGGATTAAAACGCTCAATGTGACCAACTTGTAGGATACACTGAGATTCAGCAGCAGCATTCACCAGGGATTCTGCTTCGGAAATACTAGCAGCAATGGGCTTTTCGATCAGAACATGAATTCCAGCCAACAGACAGTTAACACCAACTGCATAATGCAGCCTAGTAGGAACTGCAATACATACAGCATCTACATGGGGTAGCAGTTCGCAGTAATCTTCAAAAAAACGCGCCTTGTATTTGCTGGCGGTTTCTAAACCCCGTTCAATATTAATATCTGCCACTCCCACCAGTTCGACATCTTTCATAGAACTCAGTATACGGGCATGATGTTGTCCCATGTTACCCACTCCAATCACACCTATGCGGATCGGTCTTGGGTGATTACGCTGTATATAGGGATTAGTTTCTACCACTGACATGCTATCTTGCACTACTATTTTCTCCTCAACCACCAAAAATTAGAGACCCTACGGCTGTTGGCATGAATACTAAATTGGCATTGCCCATTAGCCGTTGAAAACCATCCAGATGGTAACATAGGGGTTCTATTTATGAAGAATTTCAAAGATTCTTGTGAGTTCCCGCAATCTGTAAGCTTTTTGTATATTTACTCAACATAGATCGGATTTACACTTGGACATATAAAAATATGGTGTTGTTCTTTGTTTAATACCATCTTTTTAAGTGTGATTTGGCGATCGCAATTCAAAATCTAAAATCTAAGATGAAAGCTGTAATTCTGTTGTCCGGGGGATTAGATTCTTCCACTGTTCTTTATCAAGCCCTAGCTGATGGTTGTGAGTCTTATGCCATTTCCTTTGATTATCAGCAGCGACACCGACGAGAATTAGAGTCAGCAAGGTTGATAGCACAAAAAGCTGGCGTGGTAGAACATCAGGTGGTTACCTTTGATTTACGACTGTGGGGAGGTTCGGCACTTACGGACGACACTATTGATTTACCCCAGCAGCGTTCTTTAGAGGAAATGTCACAAAATATTCCTGTAACCTATGTACCTGCACGGAATACCATATTTTTAAGCTTTGCTTTGGCGTATGCCGAAACCATCTCTGCTGAACGCATATATATTGGCGTTAATGCCCTTGATTACTCTGGATACCCCGATTGTCGTCCCGACTATATCCAAGCAATGCAATCAGTTTTTCGCTTGGGAACTAAACAAGGACGTGAAGGTAATGCTGTAGCTATTCATACTCCCTTAATTGACCTGAAAAAAACCGAAATTATCCAACTTGGGAATCAATTGGGAGTTCCTTGGGAGTTAACTTGGTCTTGCTATGCTGGTGGTAATGTTGCTTGCGGTCTCTGTGACTCCTGTCGTTTGCGTCTGGCTGCGTTCGCGGAACTGGAACTGAGTGATCCTTTGGCGTATGCCCAGTAGGGGTGGGGTTTCCCCACCCAGGAGTAGGGGTGGGGTTTCCCCACCCAGGAGTAGGGGTGGGGTTTCCCCACCCGGGAATAAGGGGAGTAGGGGAAGATTGGGGAGAACTAACTCTTGGGGGCAAGGGTTGCGCCCCTACAAACTTCTGGGGGCAAGGGTTGCGCACCTACAAACTTCTGGGCGCAAGCATTGCGCCCCTACAATTAATTTTTTCTATTCTTCCAACTGGCGTATTTGAATTTGCTGCAAGCGGGGTCCATCTAGTGATATAATTGTAAATTGGCAATTTTCATAGGTGAAGCTTTCACTGAGGGTGGGAATTTTTTGTAAATGGTAAAGTATAAAGCCTGCTAGGGTTTGGTATTCTTTTCTCAAGGGCAAATTTAGATTTAATACTTCGTTAAGGTCTTCTAAGTTGATTTGGGCTTGTACCAAAAATGTCTGTTCATCTATCAACTCGACCAACAAATCTTCGTTGCTTTCTGCTTCGCTAGAATCGCCAATTATTTGAGCAATCACATCTTGGATAGTCACTAATCCTGCTGTACCACCAAATTCATCCACTACCATCACCATGGCTGGCTTCTCTTGCTGCATTATGGGTAAGAGTTCATTTAAAAGTGTGTTTTCTGGTACAAACCTTGCTGGACGCATCCACTGCTTGATTGGTGCATCTAAATTAAAGTTACCTGTGGCTAAGGATTTTGCCAAGTCTTTAAAATAGACGATACCGCGAATATCATCCAGAGAATCACCGATAACAGGGTAGTAAGAGTGACAGCTACTTGCCATATATTGCAGAAAAGTCAGCAAAGTAGCGTTGTTGGGCAATGCCACAATATTGGTACGGGGAATCATGACATCCTGTACTGTTACATCTCCAAATTCAAAGATGTTGTTCAGCAATTCTCGTTCTCCTGCTTCCAAACCAGTGGATTCTCTTTCTGTGGAAATAATCAGTTGCAATTCTTCTGGTGTAACTGGTGGTCTCCAACTTTGACCTGTATACTCAATACCAAATAGTCGCAGCAAACAGCGGGTGGATTGGTTGAGAATCCAGATAAATGGACGAAAGAAGCGGACGATCGCTCTGATGGAGGGTCCCAAAAACCGCGCTAGCTTTTCTGAGTACAACATAGCTACGGATTTAGGACATAGTTCTCCTAACACAATTTGCAGATAGGCAATCAAAAAAAAGGTAATTGGTATGGATATAAAATGAGCCGTATTATTACTCATACTATCGGGTAACCATTCCTTTACCAGATGCATGATTGTACTTTCTCCAATCCATCCCAGTGCCAAACTGGAGAGGGTAATGCCCAATTGGGTGGTTGATAGCAGTCTATCGATACCGCGTTGTAAACCTTCAACTGCGATCGCTTGAATATCACCAGCTTCGACTAGCTGATGGATACGCGATCGCCGGACTGTCACTATGGAAAATTCTGCCGTGACAAAAAAGGCATTAATGGCAATTAATACTAATACTGATAACAATCGCAACCCCACATCTGTCCAACTCAAGACTCGGAAAACCTCTCACCGCTACAGTTTTTGTACAACTGACGCTGCCATTTAAATTTTAGATTTTAGTTGAGGACAGGTTGCAACCACGGAATTTGCCAATTGAACAGCTTGCCAGGATGTAACAATTGGGATGTAATTGTTCCCAATATTTGGAAGTAAACTGCACCCCAATCTCAAATCTGGAATTTAAAATTTTCAGTATCAAACCCCTTACCTACCTTTCTACAGGAATATTTGATACTTTCAAGCGTAATTTTTGAGCGGGATAATCCGTTAGGTTCAAAGAAATGGTTTTCACCTCATCTAGCAAAGCTGTAGGAATACTGACTGTACCACTATAACTTCGTCCTTTTCCTGGTAATTGGGCTGGTAAACCTTCTGTACTAGCGCTGAGAGTTCTGCCTTTATCATCGGTGACATCTAAAAAGCTATACAAGAACCTGACTGTATTATCTCCTTGGTTCTGCATTTTTACCTTCAGTTCCAAAGCACCACCAGTGTAACGAGCTGATTGTACCGAAAGGGAAACTCCCTCACTCTGTGTATTCAGGGGAAAACCTTTCTGGAGTTTTTCTTCAGCCTTTTTTTGTTTCTTGGGCTTTTGGTTTTGCGTCTTATCGTTGTTGTCTCGATCTTGCTTTCGCTTTTTTGAGTTAGCAGCTTTGCTTTTGCTCTGAACCCTTGCCCTGGCGATTTTGATTAGATCCTTCTCTTTTAACATTACCACCGTTCCATTTTGTGAGCTAGTAGTCTTCTTACTGGCAAATTTGGTGGTGGGACGACTATCTGGTGCTGTTACACCTTTGAGTGCTGCACTCCCTAAAGCAAAACCCCAAAATGCGCTCACAGAACCAGCGACCAACATCAGGGTTAACAAAATTAATGTTAGAAGTACAGTTGAATTGAATTTCATCTTTGTAAATTAGCTCTTGCAGAAAAATGCTGCTTAATGTAAAAGTATTGAAGTTGGAAACTTCAAGCCATAAGGTAACTTAAATAATATTAGTCTGCTTGATGGCACCCTCTAAGATTATGTACAATAAAAATCTGATAATCTAGTTTTAAGTTGCACATTTACTGGCAATTTAGGTTACAATTGATATCTAACCAGGGTTGGCCGAGCGGATGAGGCAGCGAACTCATAATTCGCCCTAGGCAGGTTCAACTCCTGCACCCTGGATTAATTTGAAAATAAGCAACTTTTGACAGGTCAGTTCAGCGCCATGATCAGGCACCACGGTCATGGATTCCTCCAGGAATGACTCTTGATTGTAAATTTTGATTACAAATTCATAAAATTGTATTTTTCTCCCAAATAAGCTAGTTTTGCCGAAATATTTCTTTTTGTAAAGAACGGAATTTCAAGGCTGACAATGCCATCTTTGATGCTAAAATTAGTTATTCCCCAATTTGTGCTGCAATCTTTTTTGTTATGATTTCTTGACGTTTCCTCAACCCTCATCCAACGATTTCATTCTCAAACTCAAACAACTGTAGCGCTACAGTAATGCTTTTATCTCTAATACAAAAAACTACTCCCTTCTCGTCCTAAGATTACCTATAAAAATTTCTCCCCCTCTTCCCCCTCTTCCCCCTCTTCCCCCTCTTCCCCCTCTTCCCCCTCTTCCCCCTCTTCTCCTTCTTTTGGGTCTGACTCAATGAGCTAATCTTCTAGTCCGACAGGAGTATTGCGATGAGATTCGCTGTAGGGTGGGGGTTACCACCCTAGGTTTATGTCCATATTTTATGGATTTGGAACCTGCTCAAAACGGAATTCTGTTCCCACTTGTAACTGGTCAGCATTTACACGGGGAGACATCATCACTGATGTGTTGTAAGGATTTGGTAAATCTGGGGTACGAATATAGGGGTCGCTGGTTGTTTGCTGCTGAAGAACATCGCGGTAAACTATGTTCACTAACTCCGCATCACGAGCAATTTCGTTTTCGGGGAAGGAATTCTTGAGAATGGAACCTGGTCCAAACATCCAGTCAATTTCCCGTCTTAAGGTATTATTACGGTAGATGGTGGGGTCATTTTTGAAAAAAGCGCGATCAAATGCATCTGATGTGTTTTCATAATTAGGGGCTTGTGTCTGTGCTGTTGCCATAGATGGAAAACCAAGGGTAGCGAAAAGCACCAATAGACCACCTAAGGCTTTGAAATTGAAAGCCATTTTTATTACTCCTTTATGTTTGTGCGAATCTTAACTTATGCTTATCTTCAGAACTCTTAAGGGTTCAACCTTTGGTTTAGCACAACTTTTAATCTTTTGTGATGACTTATAACGCCGAAACCCTTGCTCAGTCTGACTTATGGGCAGCTAATGCTGATTTGAATACTTTGCGAAATAAGTTACTAGATTTATTTTGTCAGCTTGCGTATCAAGAGGGTGATTTTGTTCTTTCTTCTGGACAGCGTAGTTCTTATTACATTAATGGTAAGCAGGTAACTCTCCATCCCCAAGGTGCTTTAGCCATTGGTCGTTTGTTGTTATCTCTATTACCTACAGATACTCAAGCAGTGGCTGGGTTAACCTTGGGTGCTGACCCCATTGTGAGTGCTGTGAGTGTAGTTTCAGCTTTGGAGAATCGACCCATACCCGGATTAATTATCCGTAAAGAAGCCAAAGGGCACGGTACAAAAGCTTACATTGAAGGTCCCAGTTTACCAGCAGGAACAAAGGTAGTGGTGTTGGAAGATGTGGTAACTACGGGACAATCTGCCATGAAGGCTGTGGAGAGGTTAAGGGATGCTGGATATACTGTAGGTACCGTAATTTCACTGATAGACCGTCAGCAAGGGGGAGCGGAATTTTATCAGTCTCAAGAGTTGAATTTTGAAGCGGTATTTAATATTGAGGAAATTCAGCAGAGATATGGAGAATTAAAATAACTACTCCCGTCTCGCTAGAAGATTACCGAATTGAGTCAGAGGGGGAAGAGGGGGAAGAAGGGGAAGAGTGGGAAGAAGGGGAAGAGGGGGAAGAGGGGGAGAAATTTTTATAGGTAATCTTAGAATGGGAAGGGAGTAGTACCGCTATGGGAAATTCAAAATTGCCAATTAAAAATTAAAAATGCAGATGGTGTAAAGTTTTCGTCTACTTTAAATGGTAGCTTGATTTAGAAACCGGATTTATCTGACAATAAA
Organism: Nostocaceae cyanobacterium; assembly: GCA_030065825.1. Taxonomy (GTDB): domain Bacteria; phylum Cyanobacteriota; class Cyanobacteriia; order Cyanobacteriales; family Nostocaceae; genus JASJCY01. The sequence goes on from JASJCY010000034.1 coordinate 25,227, forward strand.
TACGATAATATTCAATATTCTACCCACAGAAACCCGGTTTCTTTTTATTTATCTTGTTTTATTTGTTCTTGAATGCGAGTGCGGAAAGCGCGCTTAGTTTGTGTTTCTCCCTCGGTTTTACATCCGGCTAAAAATTCATAAACCATTGATTTAGTTAAAATGGGGAAATTATTACTTGTTTCCGATTCGATATAAACGCCATTATTTAATAAATAAATAGTTAAAATTTTCCCGTTATAACGCCAAAATTCTGGCACTTTCATCTCTTGATATAGTTGTTTTTTATTAATATCAGTATGGGTAATATCAACTTCTAAAATTAAATCTGGAGGGGGGTCTTGAGTTAAATCTACAGTCTTTCCTCTTACCGCAGGCTCATTTTGAATGTAATAGCATTTATCGGGTTCTACCCCAATTTGTAATTTTGGTATGTTCAGAGTAGTAGAACCCATAGTTTTGAGATTTAGATTTAGTTCCTCCGTCAAAATATGAATCAATGACCCAATATTTTCACTACTATTTTCATGGGCTTCCAATGGTGTCATAATTTCCAACATTCCCCGATAATAATGCACCCTTGCTGCACGACTTTCTCCTAAAGCATCGAGTATTTGTTCGTATCCTTCCCAACTAATATTATGTAGAGTGACGCGCTTTTCTGGAAGCTCTATTTCTGGGAAATTAATGTTTGTTGGTTCGTTGGTAATCACCATAGGGAAAATGGGAAATGCTTATGTATTTTTTGCAAATTTATGTCAATTTTAAAAAACAGGGGTTTCCCCACACTTAAAATTTGGGTATTTTCTGAAATATATTTTACCAAAAAGTTGAGGGCGCAAGCATTGCGCCCCTACATTTAAATTTGGGAAATCTGATTAACTCTGTGTCACAATTTCCTTATCCTTCGCTAAGAATTTCTCCAATTCTGTTAATGCATCCGCATCAACTTTGGTTTGCATAGGACAGAATTTGGGACCACACATAGAACAAAATTCAGCGGTTTTGTAAATATCCGCTGGTAGGGTTTCATCGTGATATTCTTTAGCTCTATCTGGATCGAGTGCTAATTCAAACTGACGGTTCCAGTCGAAGTTATAACGAGCGCGGGAAAGTTCATCATCCCTATCCCTCGCACCAGGACGGTGACGAGCGATATCCGCTGCATGAGCCGCAATTTTATAGGCTATTAAGCCACTGCGCACGTCTTCCGCATTGGGCAAACCTAAGTGTTCCTTTGGTGTCACATAACACAACATTGCTGTTCCATACCAACCCGCCATCGCTGCACCAATGGCTGAGGTAATATGGTCATAACCGGGAGCAATATCTGTTACCAAGGGTCCCAGCACATAGAAAGGTGCTTCAGAACACTCTTCCATTTGCTTTTTGACGTTAAACTCAATTTGATCCATGGGGACATGTCCGGGACCTTCTACCATCACCTGGACATCATGTTCCCAAGCTTTGCGGGTTAATTCTCCCAGGGTTTTGAGTTCAGATAATTGAGCTTCATCTGATGCGTCGTGGGTACAACCAGGACGTAGGGAATCACCCAAGCTAAAGGAAACATCGTATTTTTTAAAGATTTCGATGATATCCCGGAAATGGGTGTATAAGGGGTTTTGTTTATGGTGGTGTAGCATCCACTTAGCGATAATCCCCCCACCACGGGAAACTATACCTGTAATCCGGGTTTTGACTAAGGGTAAATACTCAATTAAAAGTCCAGCGTGAATAGTCATGTAATCCACACCTTGCTGACAGTGCTTTTCAATTACATGGAGAAAATCGTCCGGTGTGAGGTTTTCTAGGTTACCGTGGACGCTTTCTACAGCTTGGTAAATGGGTACAGTTCCGATGGGAACCGGTGAAGCTTTGATGATAGCGGTACGAATTTCATCCAAATTACCGCCACCAGTGGACAAATCCATGACGGTATCTGCACCATATTTGACTGCTAAATTCAGTTTGGCGACTTCTTCGTCAATATTGGAAGAGTTGGGGGAAGCACCGATATTGGCATTTACCTTACACTTGGAGGCTATACCAATCGCCATTGGTTCCAAGTTGGGGTGATTGATATTCGCAGGGATAATTAGCCGTCCCCTGGCGATTTCGTCCTTAATTAACTCCACGGGGAGGTTTTCCCGTTGAGCTACATAATGCATTTCTTCCGTCACGATACCTTGACGGGCATAATGCATTTGAGTAACATTATCTTGCCCCCGACGCTTGGCAATCCATTCTGTCCGCATATTTGATTACCTCGATAAACAGCTTCCCTCCGCTGGTATTACCCAGTCTCAGGTGTTAAGGGTTTGTTCTCAGCCTGGTTTTACTCAGACACCCCTAGCATGGGAATTATTGTACCACTTTGATTCTGGCTCGTGGTTGAGTGGTTGATATATATTATTCTAGCGGGGGAGTAAATTGAGATTAGGGAAGCGGTATATGAAGGGAAGTCCAAAAAATAAATTATCCCGTGGTTCGGGCATCTTGCCCGAATGAACAGGCAGGATGCCTGTCCCACATTGGAAATTTGGGATAATTATTAAATTGGAAGTCCCGAAGAATACGGTCTTGATATTTGTCGTCAAATGATGCTTGTGCAATTAGTTGCAATTCGTCAAGATTTTTGCCCATAGTCCTTAGACCTTTAAAGATGTTATTTTCTTTGAACAGATGGGAATACTAGGTATATACATATCTATTCTAAGGATTGGAACTTATGGCTTATGTTCATGAGATTAAATTTTTCGTCAAAGATAAAGAGCTATACGCTGCTTTGTTTGATGAGCCACCCTTTTTCTCTAATGAATTTTGGATCAAAAATGTTAGAGCAAAAGAGCTAGGAATTTTAAAATTACCTGAAAATTTACAGCTTGAGAAAAAATATAAAGTGAAAGACTTAGGAATCAAGCCCTTTCATGTCACTAAACCCGAATTTGAATTCATGGATAAGGTCGCTGAGGTGGCTTGGAAAACAGCTGCAAAGCTTTTATAAAATGACTTGGAACCTGTTTATAAATAAAAGTTAAAGACCAAATAAACTGGGTTTGGAGTCGGTGGAGAATCGAGAATAACACATCTTGCACCGGGACTAAAAACCGGGTTTCTTGAGAATGAATAATGCTGAAAACCTAAATTTTGCGTTCAGAAACCCGGTTTTTTGGTCTTGTTGATAATGGTGCAAGATATGAGGAATCTAAGTATTTACCCAAAACAAAACCGGTTTCTAGTTCGCTACCAGAGCTTTCCTCTTTGCGTCTCTTTCTGCCCTTAATTTACGCAGTTTTTCAGCCACAGGAGGAGGATTGCGACGTTGTTCTTCCCGCATTTTATCACCCCATTCTAACCATTCGGTCATGTATTGGTTAATTTAGTCTTTGTTATGTAAGTAGTAAAGGATTGTGGCATAAACTTGCTCTAGGGTTAGAGATGTGTATATTTTAGCAATTTATTCCGGTGTACGAGCGCGAAACTGATATTCGTACAAAATAGTTTCTATACCAATGCGAGAACCTTTGATCCGAATATCTTCGGGGGAGAGAAAGTCAAAGTAGTTTTCCAGTTGCATGGGTAGTTAGAGTGGTGAGATCCACGTTAACAAATCATGAGATAGGCAGGATAATAAAATAGATTTATTAGGGTTTAGGTGTCTTTTAATTTCCCCTCTTTCTCTTGTTGCAGTGGTGGTTTGTCTTGTTCTAGTGATGCTTGAACTACTAGCTGTGATATTGTTGGTATACTCTTGCGCTTATCATCATTTGGATTCATAGATGAGGAATACTATGCTTCTACATATTCACAAAAGGTAGTTGCTAGGGGAATGGGTAAACCTTCCTCACGTAAACCATCCAAATGAAAATTTATTGCTTCTTGAATTTGCTGTTGTGTTTCTTCAATAGTTGCACCAGTAGCTACACATCCTGGTAAATCTGGAACATAAGCTGAATAATTTCCCTTGGCTTTTTCAATTACAACTGCATAACGCATTAATTTTCTTCCTTATCTTCGTGATTTTCGCTATTTTCTTGTTTTTGTAGTTGAGCTTGTTTCAGAATACTGTTTAATGTTCCTGGTGCTAAATCATCCGATGGTTTTCCCGGAACTGTCACTAAACCTGGTTTGCTTGGATGTTTATACTGACGATGACTTCCTCTGGTTCTGGCTAAATACCAACCATCTGCTTCTATTTGCTTAATTATCTCCCGTACCTTCATATGCTAACTAAATTTTCGGTTTACCTGGGTAAAAAGCTATAAGCACGATACACCAGAAAAGTCACCTAGCGATCACCATCCCAATCATCCTCCAACCAAAGGACGTTCCCCATTTTGAAACCTTCCCCAAGCTTGTTTTGGGTAGTTGGGGTAGGGAGTGATCATTCCATTGTATCCTTTATCCCACAAAGGTTTTAAGTCACATACCCTTACAATCAAAATTGAATGATCAAGATTGTTATTTAGTTAATCTCTCTGGGAATAATAAGCTTGTCAGAGTAAATATGCTTATTATTCGTTATGCTAAAGCCTATCGATATCAATTTTGCTTTTAAAACTCTAGATTTAGAACCAGGTGTATCCCAGGGAGAAATAAAACAAGCTTATCGAAAACTTGTTAAACAATGGCATCCCGACTGTTTTTTAGAACCATCAAAAAAGCTTGATGCTGAAGAAAAAATTAAAATAATTAACCAGGCTTACGAATTACTGAAAAATTATGATGCTGGTGCTAGGAAAAGTTCAGTAGATACATATTCATCATCAAATAAACAAAATATTTATTCACAAGCATCAAATCCAGAAACTTTTTATAAAAGAGGCTTAGAAAAGGGTCAAAGAGGAAAATATACCGAAGCAATTGAAGATTTTACTTCGGCTATTCGCTTGAATCCTAATTATTTTGAAGCCTATAAATTCCGAGCTTTAGCTTGTGAAAAGCTAGGGTATGTCAATCGTGCTAAATCTGATTATCGAAAAGCATCTGAGTTGGAAGTTATACAGAAAAGAATTGAATTTAATCAAAAGCAGCAAAATCGGCAGCAAGAAACTCAACAATCTCCCAAAAATACATATGATTATTACGATTTAGAAGGATTTAAAAAACCATCTACTGATTCATCCAAAAAAACAAAGATAGCATCTCCTTGGAAAATAGTTAAAACCATAGATAACGGAAGTAAGATTTCCAGATTAGCAATTAGTCATAAGGATAATTTTATTGCTTCTGGAAATATGGGTAACACTGTTAAAGTTTGGAATTTCAAAACAGGAGAATTATTAAAGACTTTCACTCACAATCAGCAAATTGTACGATGTATTGCATTTAGTCAAGACAGTCAAATGCTTGCTAGTGGTAGTGATGACGGTAGTATTTTTATTTGGGAAGTAGCAACAGGTAAATTAATCAATCATATTCAAGTACATTCGGCTTCAGTTTGTTCAGTTATTATCACTCCAGATAATCAAAATATAATTAGCAGTAGTGTTGATACTACGATTAAATTTTCTCATATTACCATGGGGCAGATGTTATATGTTATCAAAGCACATGGTGATACAGTTTATGGATTAAATCTTAGCTCCAATAATCAAATACTAGCTAGTTGCAGTAGTGATAAAACAGTTAAATTATGGCATTTAAAGACTAGAAAACTTGCACATGTTTTGGCAAAACATTCGGGTTGGGTAATAACTATTGCCATGAGTCCAGATGGACAAACTATTGCTAGTGGAGGTTCAGATAAAAGTATTGTACTTTGGGATGTGAATACAGGGAAGGCAATTAAAAGTTTATCAGGACATAGCACTCATATTTTGTCTCTGACTTTTAGCCCCGATTCTCAGTTTCTTGCTAGTGCAAGTGTAGATGGTACTTTGAAATTATGGAAGGCTAATAATGGAGAAGAACTTTATACAGTTTGTAATTATTCAACAAGTATCAATACAGTTAGATTTAGCCCAGATTCAAAAAGTATTATTAGCGCCAGTAATGATGGAAGTATCCAAATTTGGCAATGCTAAATATAATATACTTCCATCAATTATGATGCTTCTAGATATTCACAAAAAGTAATTGCTTGAGGAATGGGTAAACCTTCCTCACCTAAACCTTCCAGATGAAAACTTATTGCTTCTTGAATTTGCTGTTGTGTTTCTTCAATAGTTGCACCAGTCGCTATACATCCTGGTAAATCTGGAACGTAAGCTGAATAATTTTCCTTGGCTTTTTCAATTACAACTGCATAATGCATTAGTTTTGTTCCTGATTTTTTTGTTTATTTAGGTATCTTGTAATTTATCCTCTTCCTTGAAAAGTTCTTGAGCAATTTCTATATTATTTTCTGCTATTTTCTCTCTCATTGTTTTCCTCATTTTCTCAGTTTGTCTCTTCTGAATCTGCTCTAATACTGCTTTATTTATCTCTTCTGGAGTCATTGACGCTGGATATTTTACAGAAGATTTATTTGCTGTCAGACGATCCACCAATGCGTAAAAAGCCTCTTGATCGTCTTGGTGTGCAATTACATAGGTTCGTAATTCTGCTTTACTCATAGTATCGAAATTTGGTTTGCTCATAGATATTCCCATTCCCCATTACGACTAATTAAAATTTCTATATCATCTCCAGCGAGGATGAACAGTTTTCCTGTACGCTCATCTAGACGCACCATGTAAATTGGTATTAAATATGTTGTTAATGATTGACATAAGTAGATGCATTTTAGTCCCTGTTCTGCTGTTGGAAGAATCTTTGTCACAAATCAAAAGCTTATAGTTCCATATTATTTTACAAAGCTTAGATCGTACAAAAGCAATCGCAATCATCCTCCAACCACAGGACGTTCACCATTTTGAAACCTTCCCCAAGCTTGTTTTAAAGCTCTAGGAGCGGGATTTTTGTCATCATAGATTAAAATTACATTTGTCAATTTTCGACCCGCAGGAACCAAAATTTTCCCATTTGCAGCTAATGCTCTCGATGCACCTCCATCTAAATTCATTGCTTCATAACAACCTAAAGATTTCATTGCTTGTGCTTCTTTTTGTAAATTTAAATTAATCTCAAAATTCACTAAAATCAGTTTTTTTCTATCAGCAGTAAATCCAATTGCAGTTCTGGCAGCAGTTCCTAAAACCGCAGGATCTTTAAAACCTTCTACCTGGGGATTTAACCAAATTTGTCCCTGTTTTAATAATCTCGGACCACAAGTAATGGAAAACCAATGTTCATCCCATTTTGGTTTACCGTCAACCCTTGCTGTTACCATTTCTGGCTGATTTCCTGCACGTAATCCCAAGGTAGTACCAAAATTTTCCCACTGGCTATATTTCAAAAATCTCCCTGCTGCTACCATATTACCCATGACAGTTTTTTGAGCATTCTTAGCAAAAAATGTCCCATTAGCAACCACAGAAGCACGGGAACGAGCTACCATTTTGCTAAAATCTTCATCACCACTACTTTTTTTATGGGTATTCGCAAAAGTTGCATTATTTGCTAAACCAATGGTAATAAAAGTCTCAGGATTCGTGAGGTCAACTATAGTTTGATAACAAGGAACACCATTGATTTTTACTTTCTTGACTTGTACAGTTTGAGCAGCAGCAGGAAGATGACCTGCCAATCCTTTTGCTAAAGCTGCACCACCTAAAAATAAAAAAGACCGACGGCTGATTTTAGAAAAAACCATAATTAAATGTTCAATTTATCGTCTTTCTTAAGATGCCCAAATTTTGCCTAATGTTTCTCAAAAAGCATATTTTTTAGGTATAAAGACTACAACTAGGTCAGAAAGCGGGTTTATTAACAATAAAAACCTCTAAAACCCTAATTTGCTTTTATAAACCCGGTTTATCTGCTGCAAAATATGAATCAAACGACTTTTTTAAGTACAAACATGTATAATTCAATGGCTAACAAATATCGCTATATCCTCTTTTACAAACCCTACAATGTCCTCTGTCAATTTACTCAAGACACCCCCACCCGCACCACTTTAAAAGACTATATTCCCATACCCAATATCTATCCCGTGGGACGTTTAGATACCGACAGCGAAGGGTTATTACTATTAACAAACCACGGACAATTACAACATCGTCTTGCTAACCCCCAGTTTGGACACAAACGCACCTACTGGGTGCAAGTCGAACGCATTCCCGATGCAATTGCTCTTCAGAAATTAGCAACAGGTGTAGAGATAAAAAATTACCTGATAAAATCCGCAAAAATACGGTTGCTAACAGAAGAACCACTCCTACCAGAACGGAATCCACCCATTAGATTTCGTAAAAATGTACCTACAGCATGGCTGGAGATGACCCTAACAGAGGGAAAAAATCGCCAAGTCAGACGCATGACAGCTGCGGTGGGCTTCCCAACTCTGCGACTGGTGAGAGTCAGTATAGCTGATTTAACATTAGAGAATCTACAACCAGGTGAGTGGCGTGACTTGACAACAGAAGAAGTGAAAATCTTAAAAAATTTGGTTTTTTCTGGCAGGCATCCTCGACGGCGATCACAATAAACTCAAATGCTTATAGTTATCCTGCTTTACCCTTTACTTATAATCTTTACATTACTTAATAATGTTTACGCAATTTTATATAAATTAAGTTAAAAAAAAGTGGAAAGGATTATAATACCGTTTTTCTTTCTCAGAATTAACATCAGTGCTTGGGTGCAAGTTTAAGTCTTATGAGCCGTAATCAGCCATCAAGCTGGCATATCACTCGCCAAAAACATACTGTGTCTGCAAAGCCTACACGTCTGGAACTTGTACCTGAGGGAACTTCAGATATAGAAGCCTATTTCCAGGAATCCTCCCACGGAAGTAGCCAATCCGAACTCCCGTGGTATCAGGGATTGTATGAACATCTTCCTTGTGTATACATTACCGTGAACACAAGGGGGAAAATATTGTCTGTAAATCAGTTTGGTGCTGAATCTCTGGGATATACCCCCCAGGATTTGATACATAGACCCATTTTTCAATTGTTTGCTCCTTGGGAGAGACAAAGATTATCTGATGTACTCATGGGCTTGTGGACGGCTTCATTTACAGAGACAATTATCCAGGGGGAGTATCGTTTGCATTGCCCTGGTAGCGATATAGTATGGGTAAAATTAATCGGTCGGATATTACCCAACAAAGAGCAAGAACCCGTAATTCTGCTTGTTTGTGAGGATATTACAGCTTACAAACGCTCTGAAGATGCCCTTAGAGAAAGCGAACAGCGTTTTCACACCATGGCTGATACCGCACCAGTAATGCTGTGGATGTCAGATATTGAAGGAATGCACAATTTTTTTAACCAGCCATGGTTGGATTTTACCGGACGCAGTATGCAGGAAGAATTAGGTTCAGGCTGGCTTGAGTGTATACATCCTGAAGACCAAAATTTCTGTATCCAAACTTACCAATCTGCATTTGAGAACAAAGCAAAATTTCAGATAGAATATCGCTTAAAGCGCTTTGACAGTGAGTATCGTTGGATTTTAGACACTGGTGTACCCCGATTTACCCCTAGCGGTAATTTTGCTGGTTATATTGGTTCTGCAATGGACATTACAGAGCGTAAATTATGGGAAGTTGCACTCCAAGATAGACAAAAAACTGCACAAGCACAATTGGAGGAAATGGAATTTCTCAATCGTCTCAAAGATGAATTTTTGAGTACGGTTTCCCACGAATTACGCACACCATTGACTAACATGAAAATGGCAATTCAGATGTTGGGTATTGCACTCAATCAAGAGCAAAATATATCTACCATCGCCAATTCCCAAATACCAACCTCAAAAGCAACTCGCTACTTCCAGATTTTAAACAACGAGTGCGATCGCGAAATCAACCTGATTAACAATTTCCTGGATTTACAGCGGTTAGATGCTGCTAAACCTTTGGTATTGGAAACAATTACAGTTGAAAAATGGCTGCCCCAAGTGGTAGACCTATTTAAAGCAAGCGATGACAACTGCTATCAACAAAATTTGCTCTTGAGGGTAGCTGACAAACTTCCACCCCTGATGTGCGATCCATTGAGTTTGGAACGTATTTTAATCGAATTGCTGACTAATGCCTGTAAATTCAGCCCACCTGGGGAACAAATCTCTGTTACAGTTCAAGTAAAATCTCAACAAATGCAATTTCAGGTGAGTAATTCTGGTGTGGAAATTCCAACTTCTGAATTACCCCGAATTTTTGAGAGATTTTATCGCATTCCCAGTAACGATCCCTGGAAACAGGGAGGAACGGGATTAGGACTAACATTGGTACAAAAATTAACAAAATATCTGGGAGGAACAATCACCACTGAAAGTCGCTCAAATTTGACTTGTTTTACAATCGAAATACCCTTAAAGGGTGTACAGTCCACAGGTATTGTTACAGGCTAAGATAAACACATCGAAATCCACCTTGGTAAAAAGCGAGTTTCCTTTCGTCGTGCCGATCACCGGGGTTTGTCAAATTTCATTTACAGCTTGCTGAAAATAGAAATTTCTAGTTACTATGCGTAACAATTAAGACGGTCATTTATAGTTTACAAGTGAAACCCAATCTTTTAGCTGTATACTGGAACAAGATTTTGCCAATTATAGCATCTTGGATCTTAGTGGCTATAAGCACTTTGGAACGGGAATTAAGGAATTTCCACAATGCTGATTTGCCCTCAGTGTAAATTTGAAAACCCCCATACTCATAAATTCTGTCAGAACTGTGGCACATCCCTAACCCACAAGGTTTGCCCCCAATGCAGTGCTGATGTGGCTGTGAATGCAGAACGCTGTCACGAATGTGGTGCTTTTTGCGGCACAGTGTGGTTGGCAATTATTGCCAAGGAAGCCACTGTCACAAACACAACAAACACAATAGTAGAAAGTAAGTCCCCAAATGAATTAGAAATTGTCAGGGAAGTAGGGAAAGTAGGGAAAGTAGGGAAAGTAGGGGAACTAGAGGAAGCGGGAGTAGAAAATACTTCTGCCTCCACCCCTGAAATTTCATCACAAGAACCCCTCTCACCCCTGTCGGTAGGCTCTTATTTAGATCCGCAGCAGCGCTATCAAGTGTTGGAACTGCTACCAGTAAGCGATAATATTGGCGCTAACACCGAAGCTTGTGTTCGCGTGTTAGATTGTCAACCTTATCAAATCACGCCCTTAGAGGCAATAAAAGCAAATCAACAACAGAATCAACAAGCTACTATTCCCAGCTTGGCTAAAGCTTATTTGGAATTACAATCCCAGGTGCATAAAGGAATACCACCTATTCACGATGCTTGGCAGCACAAAAATATGCAGGTGGTATTAATTGAAGATCGCTCTTTTTGGGAGCATTTAATTGACCTGTGGAAAGATGAAACAACAACTGCTTTGCAGATTGTGGACTGCTTTTATCAGATGACCCTACTTTGGGAAATTCTCGAACCACTAAATTGTCGTCAAAGTCTATTACAGTTATCCAATCTGTGCCTGGATGAAGACCAAGCACTAGCATTAGGACGTCTGATCGCAGAACCAGTGCAAGATATAGAACAGGTTGGCGAAAATGCCCCATCTGCAAGCAGCAAACCAATTAATATCCAAGCTTTAGGACGTGTTTGGCAATCGCTATTCCACAAGTCCCAACGAACTCTATTTGGTTCCATATTGCAGTTGTTAATGGATTTGGACGGAGGTCAGATTTTGGCGCTACCAGAGTTACAATCACGCCTAAAAGCGATCGCCAACGAATTCCAAGTCAACAACACTAATGTTGATCAAGGGACGGAAAGCTTGCCAAAAGAAGACGAAGTTACTGCCACGATTACAGCCCCAGAATCAGAACCACCAGAGGAAATCACAGAAATCATCACAACTGGCGAGGAAATGCCCACCATCGTCCTGCCAATGCAGTTAAGTAGCTTGGAAGATGCAGGATTAACAGATGTTGGACGTCAACGCAATCACAACGAAGACTATTTTGGAATTGAAACCCAGATTAGCAAGCTGGATTTGCCTAAAAGCCACACGGTTTCTGCCCGTGGTTTGTATATTCTCTGTGATGGTATGGGGGGACATGCAGGTGGTGAAGTCGCCAGTGAATTGGCAGTAAACACCCTACGGCAATACTTTCACACCCATTGGACTGAAAACCAATTACCTCCAGAAGACATCATCCGCCAAGGAGTGCGTACAGCTAATCAGGCAATTTATCAACTCAATCAAGACGATGCCCGTTCTGGGGTTGGACGCATGGGCACTACTTTAGTTATGGTGTTAATCCAAAACAATCAGGTAGCTGTAGCACATGTGGGAGATAGCCGCCTTTATAGCTTGACTCGCAAGCAAGGAGTGCAACAAATTACCATAGACCATGAAGTAGGTCAACGGGAAATTGCTCGCGGAGTAGAAGCAAATTTGGCTTATGCCCGTCCCGATGCTTATCAACTCACTCAAGCCTTGGGTCCACGGGATGAAAGTACAATCAATCCCGATGTGAAATTTTTGCAAATCAATGAAGACACCCTTTTTGTTCTGGTGTCCGATGGTTTATCGGATAATGATTTAATCACAACCCACTGGGAAACTCATCTACTTCCCCTGCTCAGTTCTAGCAGTAATTTGGAAAGCGGAGTTAAAGAATTAATTGATTTGGCTAACAAATATAATGGTCATGACAATATTACAGCTGTCCTAATTCGTGCAAAAGTACGTCCCATGTCGGACAATCAAAAAGGACAGGTTGGTGGGTAATGGGTAATGGGTAATGGGTGAAATTATCAACTCCTAACTCCTAAATCCTAACAATTGGGCGCAAGCCGCAGCGCCCCTACAAATTCCCAACTCCTAATTGTTTTAACTAATACTTTTTATTTTGTAGTGTGGTTAGTCTGACCCTGTTAGAACCGCAAAAAAAAACACCACTCCAGCAGTGGAACTTTGAGAACCAATCCTTGATTAAAGTTGGTCGCTCAACGGATAATGATGTCGTCATTAGTGATAATTTAGTTTCTCGCCATCACTTAGAATTAAGACAAATTAGTTCTACCGACGATGGTAGTTATTGGCAGGTCATCAATCATGGAATCAATGGTACTTTCCTCAATGGTGTGCTGGTAAACAAAGACACTTTGCCAGATAATTCCTTGTTGCAACTAGCCAAGGGAGGTCCAATTCTCCAATTCAAGCTTCAGCAGCCAAGAATTACCCAAAGCCCTACTCCTGTGCTGCACGGTTGTACACACGAAGGAAACTCCCCTGAAAATCTATTTTGCATCCACTGTGGTCACCCCCTATCAGTACAACAGACAATTCGCCATTATCAAGTGTTACGCACTCTGGGACAAGGTGGTATGGGTACAACCTATTTGGCTTGGAATGCAGCAGCATTAAGTGCTGGACATCCGCAACTGCTGGTGTTAAAACAAATGAATGCTGATATGGCGAAAATTGCCAAAGCACGGGAATTATTTGAACGAGAAGCGCATATTCTCCAGTCCCTAAACCATCCCGGCATTCCCAAATATTACGACTTTTTCGTCGAAGGTGGAAAAAAATACCTGGCGATGGAATTAATCCATGGAATAGACTTAGAAAGACTTGTGCTTACTAAAGGTCCAGTTACCCCACAGCAAGCAATAAATTGGATGATTCAAACCTGTGATATCTTGGATTATCTCCATAGCCAGGAACCACCACTGATTCACCGGGATATTAAACCTGCAAACCTAATGGTGCGCCATGCTGATAATCGCATAGTTGTACTAGATTTTGGAGCAGTCAAGGAAATTGGCACCGCACCAGGCACCCGCATTGGTGCTGAAGGATACTGCGCTCCTGAACAAGAACGGGGACAACCCTTGACTCAATCAGATTTGTATGCTGTCGGACCAACCCTGATTTTCCTACTCACTGGCGAAAATCCTTTTAAGTTTTATCGCCTGCGGGGACGAAATTTCCATTTTAATGTGGATAGAATTCCCACCATTACCCCCAAATTGAAAGAGGTAATTGAGCAGGTCACACAAACATTACCACGGGAGCGCTATCAAACAGCAAAGGAATTGGCAAAAGCTTTAGCTGATTGCTTGTAGGGAATATTGGGAGATGGGGAGACGGGAAGTAGTAAATGTTCATACTTTACCCATTACCCATTACCCATTACCCATTACCTATTACCTATTACCTATTCTTCATCCCAAGCGTCTACGGCTAGTAATTCGCTAATTGGATCTTGCATACTAAACCCAAAATCTTGCAGTTCCTGTTTCCAGTGCTGCCATTCATCACCATAGAGCAACGCAATTTTCCAAATGCTGTCACTTGGCTTGATAATTTTGGATTCGACAAGGGAACGCACATTACGTTGCAACTTCACCATTGGGTGAATTACTTGCTGAGTCATAACCTAAATTAAGTTCAGATTTCCTTTGGTAAATACTTGATCAAAACTGCTTTCCGTTGTGCAATTTTGCCGTCTGCGTAGAGTTGTACTTTGGCAAAGCGAGTCTTAACTCCTCTAATATACCATAACTGTCTCCACAGGTGTGACGGTGAAACCTTGTTTTGTACGGTAATTACTACCTAACATATCAAGATTTATCTGGCTGTCGTTGTTGTTGGCGCTGATTGCAACAATGGAAAGTTATGGGACTAATTGCACATATCGTCAGCGTGAAGAAAAATAGTACAATCCAATTTTTTTTTACTACCACAATAGTTTTAAAATTTTCTCCCCACCACAGTAGACTTATTGGCGGGAGACTCCCAAACATTACTATTTGGGTTCTTGCTACCCTGCATCTAACACTACTCCTACGGAGAATCCTCCGCGAAGACGTACATAGCAACTGCCTCTACGCTGGAAACGTTTTCGGTCTTACGTTGGCTCCACAGGGTTTGGCTTTCGCCTTTGGAGGCTAACCTACATACATTTAGATTCTAGCATTATTCATGCATGACCTAATTGTTAATTCGTGAATCACCCATAGAAAAAGGATGTTTTACGGTTTTTTAGCGATCGCTAGTTTCACTCAAAATGGTGAAACTTTTTATAGATTATCGCAAACCCCCACTTATGGTTAAGCCTAACACAAATTTTAATAAAAGTTTAATGAAAACCACTATTTGCTTTTGAGCAAGTAATGGACAATAGTTGCAATTGATACTTGACTATCAAAGATGAGGTTGTTAACCAACTGTCCTTTGGGAATCTCTCTTGAAAGCTGTCTGGGCAGTAATTAAGTATATAATAATACATTATTTTCAAAATTTACAGGGGTTATTTTAATTAAACTAACAACTTGCACTTCCAAAAAGGATAACCAGGAGGCAGAGTCTCCAAACCCTAGTTACCAGGGTGACGCTGGTAACCAGAACATAGGGATCTCTGGCTCTTCTTGAGAATGGTGCAAGTTATCAGATTAAAACTACTGAAAATATCGATGTAAGAGTAACACACTCTATTATTTTGATTTCCGGTGCAAATTTTTTCAAAATCGCCAGATTTCAACCCAACCATGAATGATGGTTTCTAATGTAGGGGCGCATTGCGTGCGCCCTAAATATTTGTATTACCCGCGCCCTAAATATTTGTATTACCCACGCCCTAAATATTTGTATTACCCGCGCCCTAAATATTTGTATTACCCGCGCCCTAAATATTTGTATTACCCGCGCCCTAAATATTTGTATTACCCGCGCCCTAAATATTTGTATTACCCACGCCCTAAATATTTGTATTACCCACGCCCTAAATATTTATATCACTCACGCCCTAAATATTAATATCACTCACGCCCTAAATATTAATATCACTCACGCCCTAAATATTTATATCACCCACGCCCTAAATATTTGTATTACCCACGCCCTAAATATTCACAATGTCATGTAGATGATTAGGCACCAAAATCCTATTTATCAGCGACCATTTTGTCAATTTTGATTGTTGATAGGGTAATGATAATATTTTTCCTAATTAAAGATCGATCATATTAGCGAGGTGTCAAATTATCGGATTTGGGCGCAGGGGATGCGTCGGTACCAGATTGGGCGCACGCAATATTGGGCGCACGCAATGCGCCCCTACGGGATATTTAAAATCGTCACTGGCATACAGTTTAAAAAAACAAATCTAAGCTCAATTCTTCTAAATTCTGATAATTTTGTAGATTATCTGGATCATTTTTCCAGCGAGAAGGATTGTTAATAATATATTCTTGAACTGCTACCAGAGATTTTTCATCTCGAATAATCGACTCATAATAGTTTCGTTGCCAAATGGGAATATCGTGGCTGTGGCGAAGCAAATTAACACGTTTGCTAACAGCAGATTTAAACCCAGCAATAAATGATGATAAAGAATTGGGTTTTTGCCGTAGGGGCGCATTGCGTGCGCCCTGAATCTTTCCATTACCTACGCCCTGAATCTTTCCATTACCTACGCCCTGAATATTCTCATTACCTACGCTCTGAATATTCTTATTACCTACGCCCTGAATATTCTTATTATCTACGCCCTGAATATTCTTATTATCTACGCCCTGAATATTCTGATTACCTACGTCTTGAATATTTCCATTACTTATGTCCTGAATAATCACAATGCCATGTAGATGATTAGGCATAATAATCCATTCATCTAATTGAAAATTTGGTCGAATTTCACTGGTACGTAGCCATTCATCAGCGACAATTTTACCAATGTGATTTAGGTGCATCTGACCATTTTTTATTTCCCCAAACCAGCATTGCCGCTTGTATGTACAGATAGTAACAAAATATATCCCTGCTTGGGAATAATCGTAATGTCTGAGGCGGATGGAACGACGATGATGTTTTTTGGGATCAAAATTCATGTTGGTAAGTGATCATATTGTAGGGATATGGGCGCAGGCAATATTGGGCGCAGGCAATATTGGGCACACGCAATATTGGGCGCAGGCAATATTGGGCGCAGGCAATATTGGGCGCAGGTAATATTGGGCGCACGCAATGCGCCCCTACGAAATTGGACGCAGGCAATATTGGGCGCAGGTAATATTGGGCGCACGCAATGCGCCCCTACTGTACGTATATCTGCCACATTTGCTGGTAAGCTTTCTCCATTTCCCGGGCAAATTTCTTACCATTCCATAAGGGTGATTTTTGTCTTGATTGTCGCAATTTCCAAGAAATTTGTTGTCTTAATTTTTCGTCTTTACCTAAGCGCACACCCCAGTCTACATATTCTTCATCTGTCCAAGCTATACCTTCTTCTACACCTACATTCATCATCATTGTATAGCTGTTACGGGCTGCAAATTGCTCTCCGACTCTTGTTACTAATGGTATACCCATCCACAGGGTTTCTAGGGTTGTTGTAGCACCGTTATAAGGATAAGTGTCTAATACCACGTCAGCAATGGCTAAATTAGCGCGATGTTCTGTGTCTGTTGGTGCGGTGGGTAGAAATCTTAAACGTTCTAAATCAACTCCTTCTGCTTCAGCAATTGGGGTAATAAAGTCTTTTAAATCTTGATGATTAGAACGATGACTTTTGAGGAGAAAATAACTATTAGGAACTTGTTTAATAATTTGCATTTGTAACCGGATATTATGGGGGTTACGTTTTAATCCAGTTTGACCACTATAATAAATAATCCCATCATCAGGAATATCTAAAGATTCTCTACTGATTGTTGGTGTTCCCACCGCAAATCCATCAATACCAATATAATTTTGTGGGAGTCGCCAAATCTTTTCTGTATAGTAATCTTGTGCTGATTCTGGTAATACGTAATTATCAGCAATAAAATAATCAACTGTGGGGAAACCACTAGCGTCATAACCCAACCAACTAACTTGAATTGGTGCAGGTTTTAAGGCTAAAATCGCGCAAGATCCATAGGAAGTTAAACTATCTAAATCAACTAAAATATCTATTTCATCTTGGTTAATTTTATCTGCCATTGCCACCATTGAGAGACATTCTTGATGAAAACGATCACCAAATTCGTTTTTGTAAGCTTGTTGATGTGGATCGTAAATATTTTCTTTTAAAGAATATAAATAAATATCAAATTGTTGGCGATTATGATATTTTAATAACCACCACGCTAAGAAACCAACAGAATGAGTACGGAAACATTCTGATAAATAACCTATTCTTAAAGGACGCTCACTCAGAGAAGGACGAAATGAATTGAAGCGTGTTTGATAATTATTGATATCTTCAGGAAAACTATTCCATAGCAGTTGTTGACATAAATCAGCTAATCCATTGCGAATTAATCTGTTTTCACTCGGATTATCTTCCATATACAGTAAATAGGAGCCTGTTGGTAAAATTCTAACTAAGCTTTCGCTATCTGTTTTACTTTTTGCAACATCGCATAAATATTTTTTATAAGTTTCGTAAATAGTAACTGATTTATCCCATTTTTCACAGGAAGTTAAGAAGGCTTCAAGTAAATAGTGATGACCAATAATTTTGTCTACTGGATCTTGAGTAAGTGATAAATATTTTTCTGCCCAATCAATAGATTCCTTAATATAATCTTTTCCTAATCTTTGTAGAGGAGAAATGATTTTTCTAATACAATCTAAATTATTAGGTTCTAAACGAAGAGCAAATTTGGCAAAATAAATGGCAACATGATTGTGAGAATAACGATAATAGGCTTCAGATTTTCTAGTCAGCAATTTAATAATACTTTTAGAAGGTGATAAATAAGGCATGAATGCCTCAATCAATTTATCTAAAAAGATAGGAGGAGTTACTGGATCGAGGTTAATTATTTTTTCAACAAGTAAAACCAGTAAAGTTTCATCAAAAATAGGGGGAGTTATTAATTCCGATAAATCTTCAATTAATTGATTAATATTTATTTCTATATCCTGAATTCCCAAATCTAGATTCAGAACAATAATTTTGAAGATATTATTAATATCATGAGGTAGGAATTCTCTGATATGTTGACGAATTACCCAGGCAAGTTTTTTATTATCAGCCAATTCTTGCTGTTGGGCAGCATCGAATAATATATCCGTTAATTGTTGCAGCCATTTTTCTAATTCTTGCTCCCCAAATTCTAGAAAGGGAGTCATCCAAGTAATCTGTGCTTCTTCTTCTCTTCCTTCTAACAATAATGCTAATCCTAAATACCAATAATTAATAATCTTTCTAGGATTTTTACTAATGTTTTTTTCATGTTGTTGAATGCTCAACAAACTTTGGATTGAAGAAACTTGATTATCTAACTGGGTAGTGTTCATTGAAAACTTTTAACTCGTTTTTAAATTTATTACCAAGCGCAATTAAAATCTATTTAACAATTAAATCCTATGTAGGGAATAAACACTGTTAACCACTACAAGGATTTATAAAATCAGATAAAAATGCCAGATGAACTTTAATTCATCTAGCATTTTCAACAAGAAATAATTAAACTTTATTTCATCTCTTCTAGACTACCGTCAGTACATCCAGCTGCGGTATTAGTTAGTTCAGGAAGGGCAGGAGCTGCATTAGTACCCTGTACTCCTGTGGTCTGACAAGCAATAGCCGCAGTTTGTCCACTTGTGAGAATGGTAACACCACCAGAAAAGCCTTTGAGAGAAGCGAAATCTTTAGCTGTCGCTGTAATAGCGGTAGTGTTGACATCCGCAGCGGTGAGCGCATATGTATAGTGTGGAGAGTCAGTAGGAATACCAATTTGCAGATCATCAATAGTACCAGCAAACGATGAATTTTCAATCCGGTAAGACTGTTGCGCTCTGTTTACGGAACCAACATAGGTTTTTGCTTCAGACTGTTTAGCTTTTGCTGCTTGGTTCAAGAAAGAAGGTAATGCAATTGCAGAAAGAATACCGATGATGATGATTACAACCAACAATTCAATCAGGGTGAAACCTTCATTTTCTTTCTTTTTGTTAAGGATGTGGTTCAAAAACTTAGCTTTCAGTTCGGTTTTCATAAGTGTTTTCCTTGAAGTAGGTTTGTTATTGGGTTCTAGATATAACTTACCCACCTCGATAGAAAATATATCACCTGGGGAAAAATTTTTTTCACAGAGTCTCAAACGCTTGATATTCCAGTATTACGTAACCACAGTCCTCCAATCTCAGCAGCAACTTTTGTACCGGATAAAAAAGCTTGTTCGTGATCTGTAGACTGAAAGGTGACAGGAAGGATCTCAAAATTTGGGATGCTTCCTAATCAAAAGTCTAACTATTAGCGGTTCACACTATACTTGGAGATTATCCTTGTTCTGATGAATCTGATTTTTCTGCAATCACATTCAGACTAATGAGCGTATCTAACATACGTATTGAGCTACAATCTTTAAACAAATTAAATTCATGTACTTGTTGATATTGTTGGAAACCAACTTCCTCTAAACAGACTGCTAATATTTCAAAATCAAATCCTACTTTATGAACATCATATATATTCGTTTGTCCTCCAAAAATAATCCGCATTAAATGAAGACGATCAACAACGGTCATTTCTGGATGCAGATAAAGCCAACATAACTTTTTTAAGTCAGGAACACTAATAAAAAGCTTTCCACCAGGCTTGAGAACCCGATACCATTCTTTGAGGGTATTGATTAACTCGTTATCTATAGCATGATAAAAATGCTCTAGAACATGGCTGGCATAAATTGCGCCAATTGAATTATCTTCAAATTGACTTAAATCAGCAGCATTACCAATAAAATCTACTTCTGGACGAGGTTCAATATCTAATATCTTCCAGTCTGGATGAGTTTCTTGCCCACCAATATGAAGATTAATCTCTGCACCTGCCATTTATATTTCTCCTGATATTAACTCCAATTTCCTTCTTTTGAAGGCAAAAATCTACCATATTGCTTCAGAGGTTGTCTAAATAGTATTGGGGAATATACAACAGATAATCATTAGCCCCTACTTTTAAGACATCCACTAAACTGGTGGATACACCCAGACTCTAGTATTCCCAAATTTTTTGAATTTCTATCACACCCCTCTATTTTTTATCACCGAAAATTTGATACACATGTAGGGGCGCAATGCTTGCGCCCAATCCTTGCGCCTAAATAATGGTTGCTTGCGCCCAAATAATGGTTGCTTGCGCCCAAATAATGCTTGCTTGCCTCCAAATAATGGTTGCTTGCGCCTAAATAATGGTTGCTTGCCTCCAAATAATGCTTGCGCCCAAATTTGTAATGCGTATCATTAATCAAGTGAAACCCTATTACTTCTTCAGTAAATTTTCGTAGTTTGTTGGACAGTCACCTGATGTAGCGGTTTGAACCGATCCAACTTGAGGGTTATCACTTTCACATAAGAGAGCTAAAGTTGCATAACCACTAGCATTTAAATAAGTAATTCCGGCGTAAGATTTCACAGCCGAAGAATCTATAGCAACAGCATTATGGGTGACAACTGATTTATCGCTACTGATTGTAATCATGTAATCATAATGTTCTGTTCGATTTTTAATCCCAATTCCTAAATCTGTAATGGAAGTAGTAAACTCAGCATTTTCTAGGTAATATGTTTGTTGAGCGCGGTTCAAAGAACCAATATATTGTTTACCTTCTACCTGTTTAGCTTTGCTAGCTTGACTGAGTACAGAGGGTAGGGCAATAGCTGATAGGACACCAATTACCATCAATACTATAAGCAGTTCAATGATGGTAAATCCTTGATTATCTTGCTGTTTCTGGAGGATGTGTAAAATTTTTGCTCTAAACTCACGTTTCATAGTATTTCTTATATTTTCTTAACGTAGCGAGCAGCAAGTGCAAAATATGCTGGGAATGTAGATATAAATATTACTTACAGGCGTATCTAATCCCAGTATGCCCAAATACTGGCATTTTCTATCACATAGGGCGCAAGCATTGCGCCCCTACAAATTTCTATCACATAGGGCGCAAGCATTGCGCCCCTACAATGGATTTGCGATCGCTTATCCTGACTCCTCAGTTCCCTCATTCCCCATCTACCCCAAACACTTTTGGTGTAGTTAAGGGAATACCAAAAATACATTATCCCAAATACAACATTACATCCGTAGGGGCGCAATGCTTGCGCCCTTTCTAATATTTGCGCCCTTTCTAATGCTTGTGCCCTTTCTTTGGATGCTACCTTATATAGCGAATTTCAATTGGGCAATGCAATACAAACAGAATTGGTAGAATTCGGACGGGCAGGGATGCCCATCCCACTCATCCTGTATTCTACACCCTGCGGGTAGACACGAAGTGGCTTCTGTAAGTAGGCTCCGCCTACAACCCAAAACCGCTATATTCCCCAGAAGTAGAGGATCTAGTTTTAGTTATGCTATGCTAATTTATACGTAGTCGTTATGATTATGAATAAATCCTATGACTAATCCCAAGATAGAAAACATCGTAATTATCGGTTCTGGTCCTGCTGGCTTTACCGCTGCTATTTATGCTGCGAGAGCAAATCTTAAACCTGTGGTTTTTGAAGGCTTCCAAGCGGGTGGATTACCTGGGGGACAGTTGATGACAACCACAGAGGTGGAGAACTTTCCTGGCTTTCCTGAAGGGATTACAGGACCAAAATTAATGGATCGGATGAAAGCGCAAGCAGAGCGTTGGGGAGCGGAGTTATATACTGAGGATGTAACAGAAGTGGATTTTAGTCAGCGTCCCTTTACTGTGCGTTCTGATGACCGGGAATTTAAAGCTCACACTATTATCATAGCGACTGGGGCAACAGCTAAGCGTTTAGGTTTACCAGGTGAGCAGCAATTCTGGAGTCGAGGAATTTCTGCTTGTGCAATTTGTGACGGTGCAACTCCGGCATTTCACGGTGAAGAATTGGTGGTGATTGGCGGTGGTGACTCGGCTGCTGAGGAGTCAGTTTATCTCACCAAATATGGCTCTAAGGTTAACTTGCTGGTGCGTTCTGAACAAATGCGTGCCTCGAAAGCTATGCAAGATCGGGTTTTGAGTAATCCCAAAATCCATGTTCACTGGAATACCGAAGCGGTGGACGTAGTTGGTAATGGTTGGATGGAAGGGGTAAAAGTCCGCAATCGCCAAACTGGGGAAGAGAGTCAAATTTCTGCTAAGGGTTTATTCTACGCCATTGGTCACACTCCTAATACATCCTTGTTTAAAGGCAAGTTGGAACTGGATGAAGTGGGTTACATTGTTACCAAGCCCAATTCCGTAGAAACTAGTGTCGAAGGGGTATTTGCTGCGGGAGACGTACAAGACCATGAATACCGTCAAGCTGTAACTGCTGCGGGTACTGGCTGTATGGCAGCGCTTTTGGCTGAACGCTGGTTATCGAGTAATAATTTAATTCAGGAATTCCATCAAAAGCCGGAAACTACCCAGAAAAAAAAAGAGACTCCTAAACATCAGGAAACCCCAGAAGAATTTGATATCAACGTTACTCGTCACCAGGGAGGCTATGCGCTGAGAAAATTGTTTCATGATAGCGATCGCCTGCTTCTTGTCAAATATGTTGCACCTGGTTGTGGTCCTTGTCATACCCTGAAACCGATATTAAATAAAGTGGTAGATGAATTTGACAGTAAAATCCACTTTGTAGAAATTGATATCGACGAAGACCGGGAAATTGCTGAGAATGCTGGGGTTACTGGGACGCCAACGGTACAGTTGTTTAAAGACAAGGAATTGTTAGAACAACTCAAAGGGGTTAAACAAAAGAGTCAGTATCGTCAGTTGATTGAGAGTAATGTGTGATGGGTAAAGGCTAAACCAAGTACCTTAAAACTAACAATTTGCACCATTCAAGGGCAAGAGCCAGAGGCTCTATACTCTGGTTACCAGCGTCACGCTGGTAACTAGGTTTTGGAGGCTCAGCCTCCCTATTATCGAGCAAGTAAGTGCAAGTTATCAGTTAACAAGAGCCAGAGGTCCCTATAATTCTAGTTACCAGCGTGACGCTGGTAACCAGGTTTTGGAGGTTCAGCCTTCCTAAGCGATTGTGGGAGGTAAAGGGTAATGAGTTGACAAAATTACCGTCATGTATTAAAACTCATAACTCATAACTCCTAACTCCTAACTCTATATGACGGTCACCCGGCTACCAAAATTTTTACGTTTTACAAAAAATCCTTCCCTTTCTCAGCGATTAATGCTTATAGGGTTAGCCATTACCCTATTTATAATATTTATGGCATTATTTGCTCCCCTGTTTCAGAGTTGGGGATGGCTGCAAGACCCTACAGATTCCCTCAGTAATCCGGTTCACGAACCCCCATCAGGTCAATATTGGTTTGGTACGAGTCGTCAAGGCTATGATGTATTTTCCCGTACCATTTTTGGGGCACAAGCGGCGTTACAGGTGGTACTGTTAGCCACAGCCTTAAGTATGGTGATTGGGGTGCCTTTAGGCATGGTTAGCGGCTATGTAGGGGGCAATTTAGACAAGGTATTGCTGTTCTTGATGGACAGCATTTACACTCTTCCCGGACTGCTGCTTTCTATTACCTTAGCCTTTGTTGTGGGACGGGGAATATTCAATGCGGCGATCGCCATTAGTATTGCTTATGTTCCTCAATATTACCGTGTTGTCCGCAATCACACTGTAAGCGTTAAAACAGAACTGTTTATTGAAGCAGCCCAAGCAATGGGTGCTAACACTTGGCAGGTACTTTCTAAGTATCTGTTTTTTAATGTGATTCAAAGCGTACCTGTGCTTTTTACTTTAAATGCTGCGGATGCGATTTTGGTTTTAGGTGGTTTAGGTTTCTTGGGTTTGGGACTACCAGAACAAACCCCAGAATGGGGATATGATTTAAAACAAGCTTTGGAAGCATTACCGACGGGTATTTGGTGGACGACGCTGTTTCCTGGTTTAGCCATGACTTTGATGGTAGTGGGGTTATCTTTGCTAGGTGAGGGATTAAATGAATTTGTTAACCCCCGGTTGCGGAAACAAATCCGGAAATAGTCACTCGATATTTGTTAGTAGGAGTGGGGTAAGTAAAATGGATCAAATTAAATCCAAAACCTCACCCCCATCCCCTCTCCTTAATAAGGAGAGGGGTGTCCGCAGGACGGGGTGAGGTTTTACCTGACATTTTTGTTAATTTATAATCTGTTGATATTATTACTGAGAGACTGGTGTGAAAGATAACTTTTCTTTAATTGCAGCTGCTACTGGTGGATTTATGCTTTCTGTCGCTTTGACTGGTATTTTACATGGTGCCCCTGTAACATCTTTACAGTCGGTATCTCATGTTAATTCAGGGAATATGGCGAATTTTCAGATTGCGTCTGGGAAGGCAAAAAATACAGAAATGTTCCGCACAAAAACCCATTAGACGATGAATTCTCAGGTAATTGGCATTGATTTGGGGGGAACAGCAATCAAGTTGGGGAGGTTTGCAGATGATGGCACTTGTTTGCAATCCTTAACTGTGGCTACTCCCCAACCAGCGACACCAGCTGCGGTGTTAGAGGTAATGGTAGATGCGATCGCCCAAATTGACCCAGAAAATCAAGCGATCGCTATTGGTGTAGGTACACCGGGACCTGCGGATGCAGGGGGAAGAATTGCTAAAATAGCTATTAACCTGGAAGGATGGCGCAATATTCCCCTTGCTGACTGGTTGGAGGGAAAAACGGGTAAAGCCACAGTTATTGCTAATGATGCTAATTGTGCGGGGTTAGGGGAAGCTTGGTTAGGTGCTGGTCGTCACTTCCAAAATTTAATTCTCCTCACTTTGGGAACTGGTGTGGGTGGAGCTGTCATTTTAGATGGTAAACTGTTTGTAGGGCATCAAGGAGCTGCTGGAGAATTGGGATTAATTACCCTTTACCCTGATGGTCATCCATGTAATAGTGGTAATCAAGGTTCTTTGGAGCAATATGTTTCGGTAACGGCAATTCGTCGTCTTACGGGTAAGGAACCTTCCCAATTGGGGAATTTGGCAAAGTCAGGAGATGCACAAGCTCTCAAATTTTGGCAAGAATACGGTAAAAATTTAGGTATAGGTTTAACAAGTTCGATTTATATCCTCACACCGGAAGCGGTCGTAATTGGTGGTGGTGTTAGCGCTAGTTTTGAGTTTTTCTTCCCCACCATGAAGGCAGAAATTGAAAAGCGAGTCATGGCTACATCTCGCGTTGGTTTGCAAATCTTACCAGCAGAATTAGGAAACTCTGCGGGAATAGTCGGTGCAGCCAAGTTAGCACTGACAAAACAATTAAAAATTAAAAATTAAAAATTGCTAATTCCAAACTCTAAACTCCTTTCCTCACAACTCTAAACTCCTTTCCCCACAACCCCAAACTCCTAACTCCAAACTCCTAACTCCTAACTCCTAACTCCAAATTCCTAACTCCAAATTCCTAACTCCAAATTCCTAACTGCAAATTCCAAATTCCTAACTCCAAATTCCAAACTCCTAACTCCAAATTCCAAACTCCTAACTGCAAATTGCAAATTCCAAATTCCTAACTCCAAATTCCAAATTCCTAACTCGTAACTCGTAACTCCTAACTCCTAACTCATAAATAATATCCCGTAGACTTGTGAATGTATTCCAACACTTTTTGATGGGCATCTGGATTACTTACAGGATTGATAATTACGGGTATAGTACTGTCTGGTAGCCAAAAAGTTATCCTACCATTTGGTTCCTGACAAAAGGAACTAATGCAATTAAGGTTAATCACATATTCGTTTCTCTCGTACAATATTTTTACCCAGTAGGCACTCTCAAATTCTAAGCCAGTAACGTTTTCTATATATTTCAGAATTTTCTGATGGTCTTCCAGATTGCTTTGGGGATTTATGATAATGGGAATGGCACTATCTGGCAACCAAAAGGTAATTCTACCATTGTACTCATAACAAAATGCACTCACCCGTTCAAAGTTGACTATATATTCTTTATTCTCATAGATGATTTTTACCCAGTAAGCCACAAAATCTCCTCAATTCCCCAGTTTTTTTTAGGTTGCTAAGAAAGTGAAAAGCCTGTTAATTGCTTTTTTCTAAGTTAGACTCATGATTCGGTACTATACCAACAACCATAGGTTGAAAATAAACTGTTATCTAAAATATATACCTCCTAATCTACATCTACAGTTTATCGTCTGAAAACCTAAATCGTAAGGGTTGGAAGTGCTACCAATAAACCTTGTTGACTAAGAAACTTCCACAGGTGTTGGTGTATCAGAGTTTTTGTATTTACTGTCTATGGCTACTTCCATAAACCCTTTAAACAAAGGATGAGGATTGCTAGGACGAGATTGAAACTCTGGATGAAATTGACAAGCTAGAAAAAAGGGATGATTTGGTAGTTCCACAATTTCCACTAAGCGTCCATCAGGGGAAGTACCGCTGATTAGATAACCAGAGTCTAACAATAAATTGCGGTAGGCGTTGTTAAACTCGTAGCGATGGCGATGTCGTTCATAAATCACTTCTTGTTTATATAATTTAAATGCCAAACTGTTGGGAAGAATGCGACAGGGATATAAACCTAAACGCATTGTCCCGCCTAAATCTACCACATCTTGTTGCTCCGGTAATAGATTTATCACAGGATTTTCGGTATGAGGTTCAAATTCGGCACTATGGGCATCAGTGAATTTAGCTACGTTCCTTGCCCATTCAATTACTGAACATTGCATTCCCAAACATAAACCCAAAAAGGGTATTTTATTTTCCCGTGCGTACCTAATGGCGGCAATTTTGCCGTCTACACCCCTAGTACCAAAGCCTCCCGGTACAACTACACCATCAACACCCCGGAGATAGTTTTCCGCGTCTTCTACTTCCAATTTTTCCGAGTTTACCCACCGCAGTCGCAAATCTCCATGGGTAGCAATTGCTGCATGACGTAATGCTTCAACTACAGATAAATAAGCATCATTTAAGCGTACATATTTACCGACAATGGCAATTTCTAGGCGATGTTTGGGACTGTATAATCGTTCTACCAAAGTTTGCCACTGGGTTAAATCTGGCTGCCGTTGTTCCATTTGCAGCAATTCCAGGGTTTGATGGGCTAATCCTTCCTGTTCCAAACGTAGGGGTACTTCATAGATACTTTTGGCGTCTTGGGAAGTAATGACGCACTCAGGAGGCATATCGCAAAATTCTGATAATTTTTCCTTTAATCCCGCTGCTAGGGGGCGATCGCATCGACAGACAAGAATGTCCGGCTGAATACCAATGGAACGCAGTTCTTTGACTGAATGCTGGCTGGGTTTGCTTTTCATCTCTCCAGCGGAAGCAATCCACGGGACTAAGGTAACATGCATGTATAATACGTTTTGTCGTCCCACATCTTTACGAAACTGGCGAATTGCTTCCAAGAATGGCAGGGATTCAATATCCCCGACAGTGCCGCCAATTTCTGTAATTACCACATCTGGACTAGTATTTTTAGCAACTCTAATAATTCTTTCTTTAATTTCGTTGGTGATGTGGGGTATTACCTGTACAGTACCGCCATTATAGTCTCCACGCCGTTCTTTGTTAATTACCGCTTGATAAATCGAACCCGTGGTAACACTATTTAACCGCGACATGGAGGTATCAGTAAAGCGTTCATAATGCCCCAAATCTAAATCTGTTTCCGCACCATCTTGGGTAACAAACACCTCCCCATGTTGAAAAGGACTCATGGTGCCAGGATCAACATTAATATAAGGATCGAGTTTGAGAATCGATACCGAATAATTCCGGGATTTGAGTAAACGCCCCAAACTTGCTGCTACAATACCCTTGCCAATACTGGAAACTACACCACCTGTGACAAATACAAACTTAGTCATAATATTTTGAATTACTAGTACCTTCTAAAAATACATCCCGTGCGGAAATTTTGGATTTTAAATTGGGGACTGGAGATTAGGGAATGGGGAATAGGATAACAAATAATATTTACTTTTCATCCTAACTTGAGGCAAAGACAAATCCTGATATCCTTTATCTTTCATTTTTTATTCTGTTAAATTTACCTGGAAACAGTGCGACGTGAAACAAATTTGCGGATTAGTTGTATTAGCTTCTCTATTTACTCCCTCCATTGCTTTGGCTAATGAACAACCTCTGTTAGTGGTTTATCCCCGAAATAACCACCAAACAACGGCAGAAAAAATCTTTTTCATTGGTACAGCACCACCACAAGGACAGGTTTCGATCAATGGTAAGGTAATTAACCGTAGTAAATCTGGACATTTTGCTCCCAGTTTTCCCTTACAGTTAGGAGAGAATCAGTTTACTATCCGCTACCAAAATCAGGAAATTCAGATTCAGGTAAAAAGGAATTCTACCCAACCAGAAGTACCCCAAGGATTAGCTTTTGCTAAAAATTCTCTGACTCCAGCGGTGGATATTGCTAGACTTCCAGGAGAACCAATTTGTTTTAGCGCGATCGCACCCCCCAACGCTACGGTATCCGTACAGTTAGGTAATCAAAACATTGCCCTTGTTCCCCAATCCCTACAAATACAATTACCCAGTAATTTCGCAGCACTAACAGGACAAAATCAACCTTCTGTGCAAAAAAACGTTAGTAAATATGAGGGTTGTACAACAGTAGACACCCCCGCAGATTTGGGTAAACCACAGTTTAACCTCAATTTAGCCGGAAAAACCTTAACTCAAGAGGGTACTGGTAAAATTCAAATCCTCTCACCAAAACAGTTACAAGTTACCGAAGTTACAGCAGATTTTGGGGTAGCACGCACCGGACCTAGTACCAATTATTCTAGACTCACACCGCTACCAAAAGGAACCCAAGCTACAATCACGGGTAAACAAGGGGAATGGTTGCGTTTAGATTATGGTGCTTGGATTAAAACCCAAGAAACCCAAATCATACCATCTCCTATTCCCCCTCGTTCGATTATTCGCAGTGTAGGATACCGTCAACTTCCCACAGCCACCCAAATGACTTTCCCCCTGCAATTTCGGGTTCCCGTTAGCGTCCAACAGGGGAATAAAACCTTCACCCTCACCCTCTACAATACCACTGCCCAAACTGATACCATCCGCACCGATGATGACCCCATAATTTCTCGTCTAGATTGGCAGCAGGTGGCTCCAGGACAGTTACAATATACATTTAACCTCAAAGGTGACCAACAGTGGGGTTATAAGCTAAAATACGCGGGTACCAGCTTAGTTTTGACCCTACGTCATCCCCCAGAAATCAAAGGCAAAACAAGCAAGCCTTTATCTGGAATTAAGATTTTACTCGATCCAGGACATGGAGGTAAAGAATCTGGTGCAACCGGACCAACTGGGTTGAAAGAAAAAGATGTGAATTTAGTAGTATCGAAGTTGCTGCGCTCTGAGTTGATCAAGCGCGGTGCTACGGTGGTGATGACAAGGGAAGATGATACAGATGTGAGTCTGCGCGATCGGCAAATTATGATTGAGAAGGAAGAAGCTGCGATCGCTCTTTCTGTACATTACAATGCTCTCCCAGACAATGGTGATGCGGAAAATACCAAGGGTATAGGTATGTTTTGGTATCATCCCCAAGCGCACAGTTTGGCAGTATTCTTACATAATTATTTGGTCGAAAAACGTAACCGTCCTTCCTATGGGGTGTTTTGGAATAATTTGGCACTGACACGTCCAGCGGAATCTCCATCGGTGTTGTTGGAGTTGGGTTTTATGAGTAATCCAGAGGAGTTTGAGTGGGTGACGGATGAAAAGCAACAGAAAAAGTTAGCAAAGACCTTGGCTGATGGAATTGTCAAGTGGTTTAAGAAGAAGGGATAAGAGGAATTAATTAAACACGAAGACACTAAGGCACAAAGTAGGTGTAGGGTGCGTTATGACTTTGTAGAGGTTTTGGTGCCGTACTCTCGTCGATAACACACCCTACGTATTGTAAGGGCAAGCGCAGGCTACGCCAACAAAAATCAAATAGTAACCCTATATCTGTTGCAAACTCTATTGCAACAATTGCTGTATTACTTTATTGCAATAGACCTCTCCGGAAATGAGATATCAACCCTGACTGCACAAGGCTTTTACATTCTTTTTCACCAGATGTCTAATAGTTTTAGTCCACTCCCGCTAGAAGATTACCGAATTAAGTGAGACTACCAAGAGGGGGAAGAGGGGGAGAAATTTTTATAGGTAATCTTAGAACGAGAAGGGAGTAGTTGTAATTCCAGTCTGAATTTGCATCGTTATTTAATTATTAATCGATATATATCCTAATGAAAACGATTATTTGTGATATCTGTTATTATAATATCCGTTGCAAACTATATTTTTCAAACATTCTTTAGAGATTATTTATAAACAGGACTTACGCAAGTGTCACAAGGAAAGTCTAAATTTAAGTTTGTAGTAGACACTTTAGTGCCAAAAACAAGCGATAAATCACTTACTAAGAACAGAAAAATATGCCAGTTGCGTAAGTCCTAATAAAGTAAACCTTAAGACCTAAGAAACCGGGTTTCTGGGAGACTAAGCATGATAATATTTGATACTTCAGCGAGAGAAACCCGGTTTCTAACTACACCCATAGACTTAATATTTACTTTATAAATGGTCTTTTAAGCGTAATCATAAAGTTATGTGTGAGAAAAAACTATGAGTCAACAAACAAAAACTCCAACCAAAATTAATAATAAAAAGAAGAAATTTAATTATACTAAATGGGGATTTATATTTGGACCGCCAATTGCATTTTTGACACTGTTAGCCACTATCACAGTACCAGAAGTTAGAAATTTATTTGGTTTAACATCAGAATCACGTACAGTGGAAGAAAAAGTACTTGACATTTTTACAAAAACAGAAACAGGAGAAGCCTCACCGCATGTCAAACTTCAGATAGAGTATGAAGGTAATCCTCAAATTAAATATACAGATTCTGCTGGTTATGCTAGGTTTAAAATTCCTAGCAAAGCGCATCATATTAATATCATTTTAACTAAACAGGGTTTTCCATCTCAAAACTTTAATATTGACTTAGAGAAACAGGAAAGAAAACGCATAGAAGTCAGGTTTCAAAAATCAGGTGTTCCGGAAATTAGAGAACTTCCTCCTGGAAATTCGTCTGCATCTACTCCCAATTTATCTCCTGCCAATACGTCTATATCTACTCCCAATTCATCTTCTTCTAATAGTTCTATTTCTGATAATAAATCAACTCCTCTTTGGCAGACTGAATGTGACAGTGCTACTAGTGGTCGTTCTCTAAAATCTATTTTATCTATATCCAAAAATAATGACAAGACAGTTATTTATAAAACAAAAGTTTTACGTCGGGTTGCCTCTATGGTTGGTTCTTTTTATTCCTCTAGTTCTGATATTTCACCAAAGAAGCCTATTCAATTTTCTTGTAACCTTAGTCCTGGTTATCAAATATTGAACCTTGAATTTGGAATACATAAGAAATACAAGCAAGCACGTCCAGAAAATCAACTTTTCTTTCAGGTCTTCTTAGACGATAAAGCACTTCCAAAAAAAGAAGTTGTGCTTGGTGAAAAAAATAAGTTGATCGTAAAAGTACAAGGTGTGAAAAATGTATCACTCAGAGTGGAGTGTATATCTGAATCTAGATGTACTCCTCTGAATTTTTCAAAGATGTCTTTACAATAAGAGAATACCAAAAAATAAATCATCCCAAATTGCAGTAGGGGCGTGGTTTCCGCGCCCCTACGAATGATATAATCGATAAAAGACGAATTTATGATTGGGATATTTTTTATTTGAAAATCCCTAAATAGTCCGACAGAATTACTTATACAATAGACTTCTTGCGTGAAGTCGGGAACTTTTAACTATTAATTCATATCTTGCACTATTGTCAACAAGACCAAAAAAACCGGGTTTATCAACACAATATGCGCGGTTTTCACCATTAGTCATTCTCAATAAACCCCGTTTTAAAAAAAATGGTCAAACAACCAAGTTTGAATCTCCGAAAAACTACATACATAGTTAATTGTTTTTGTCAATGTGTAAGTCATATTTTTAACATTTATGATAGTAAAAACTCATATTAGTTTCGTTTGAATAGTGATCGTGCCTGTGATGGTCAAAAATAAGTAATTAGCGATGGAAAGTGAGTCACAAATATTACATTTACGACATCACACCAGTGTATATAGTAAGTAATTATCAGGACTTAATATCACGACCAATCAAGTTCAAACATACTGTTACTATCAAGGCAAAAAATAGATTTTTGACACATGTAATTTCACTTATTTTTTTGGGAATATTTTTGTGAATTATACAGGATATAAATCAATATTAAATAGTCAAATCTAAACCTGATTAATTGGAGTCAATGTAGGCTGTAATCCTTGCTAGACAAGATTTTGAGGTTAATAGTGTCCTACAAAGCAAGGTAACAAATTCTGCTTTAAGCCAATTTAAGAAAGACAAATATTTGTAAGAAAAAAAAGCTTTATGATATTACCAAATATTTTTTTTATTAGCATATAAATGTGAAACATGTCAAATAAGGGGGACATTTACCATGTCTTTTTTAGGAAGTTCCCAATCAGGTGAGCTATTTGAAATCGACGTATCTACAGGATCAGCAACACTAATTGGAAACATGGGATTTCCTCTAGCAACGGAAATAGAGTTTGATACTCAGACCGACACCCTCTATGCTGAGGAAGTCAATGGTTTTACTGGTCTACACACCATTGACATCACAACAGCTGCTTCTTTGGGGGAAGTGAACCATCCATTTGGAGCTCTCAATGGATTAGAGTTCGTGGGTTCTACCCTATATGGTACATTCATTACCTTTGGCGGTGGCGGAGCGCCCTCAGACTTAGTGATTGTTGATACATCCAATGGCAACTTGACCACAGTTGGAGCAACCGGTCTAGGTCCAATTTCTGGCTTGTCTGTAGACCCAGTAACAGGGATTTTCTATGGGGTGACCGCTGGAGGAGGTTTCGGTAACGAGTCACAGCTTGTAACTATCGATCTATCCACTGGTCAAGCGGAGGTGATTGGAGGAACTGGATTCAATAGAGTCGGAAGTATTGAATTTGCTGCTGATGGTAATCTTTATGGTGGTATTTCTCGAAGTGGTGATTTGATTCAGATTGATGTAACGACTGGAGAATCAACGCTTATAGGAAACACGGGATTTAGCATTACTGGGTTAACACTAACAGAAGAAATACCTGCCCCAGCTAATCTGATCGAGGGTACCGGAGGTGGAGACCCACTAAATGGTACATCTAACGGTGAAGTGATTCGCGGTCTTGGTGGTGATGATAACATCAACGGTAACGGGGGTTCAGATACCCTTGTCGGTGGTGGTGGGGATGACACTATCAATGGAGCTTCTGGAGATGATTTGATTTTTGGTGGTTTTGGCAATGACTTCATCAACGCTAATGGAGGCAATGACACGATATTAGCAGGTGCTGGCGATGATTTCATTACCACTGGTTCTAACGATGATTTCATTAATACTGGCTCTGGTTTTGATACCCTGCAACTAAATGGGGGTAACGATATCGTCGTTCTGCTACCTGGAGAAGGATACGATATTGTCCGCAACTTCCAACTAGGTTCGACTCAATTTAAGGCAGGTGATCCTAATAATTTAACCTTCCAAGATTCCGGAAACGGTGTTAATATTTCTCTGAGTAGTGACCTCCTAGCCTTTGTAGACAATGTACGAGCCAGTACCCTGAATGCAAATCTTGACGCTATTTTTATCTGATGAATGTGTGAAAATCCAGTCCAAATCGGAGTTTAGCTACTGACTTTTTCACAGCATGTTTTTGACCCTAGCCAGCAATTTTCAGGGTGGGCATTGCTCACCCTTACTGTCATACAAAATCCCCATAGTTAACAACTCCCATGCCAAACCCGTAACTAAGCCAAAGGATGTAACTACGTACTTATTAAAACCCCATAAACCGAAGACTTCAGCTGCTAATTCTAGGGGATAAGCTAACTTTTTAACATTGTTTGTCAAGGTTTATTTTTGTGTAGAAATCAAAAATTTCCTCAACCACCGAATTGCCTCACTTGTAGTTTGTTCCCTAGCAATTTGGAAGCATTGCTGCACAATTTCTGAAACATTAGAAAAATATCTACTTTCTCCCAACAAATAACTTTTACCCTGCAACCGATAAACCAGCAAATGATTATTTCTTAACAGCCAAACCTCTGGCACTTTATATGGAAGATAATCATTAATATCCGTGTAGCTAGTAACATCGACTTCAATTGCTAAATCAGGGGGAGGGTCATTTTCCCAGTCGATACGACTTTTACCTACCACAGAACTCCAATTTTCAATATAAAAGCAATAATCTGGCTCAATACCACTAACTTCTGGTAAACTCATAGTAATAGGCGAAAATGAGTCATATCTTTGCCCTAAATAATCCAGTAAAACCTTAGCAATATCTGCCAGCAAGCTTGCATCTCTTCCATGCTGTGGTAGCGGTGCCATTAACCAAATTTCTCCTGGTCGGTATTTAATCCGAGGTAGTGCGCGATCGCCTAACACCAAGAGCATATTTTGATAGTCTTGCCAGGTTCCCAAAAGTTTGAGGACAGCACCAGGAGGTAAATCAATTCTTTCTGGTGTAATTACAGTATTCATGCTGCATTCTTCCCTTTTTTGGTTATACTAGTGGTCTGTCCCATTAAATTTGATGGTAAAAATAATAACTTGTGGCACAGGCATCCTTGCCTGACTACTGCACAGGCAGGATGCCTGTGCCACAACCCCTCAGAATTAATGGGACAAAGCACTAGGGCATGTTTTCAAACCCAAAATTGGCATCAATTGTAGGTTGGGTTGTAGCTTGCTTCCCCGGAGGGGTGGGACGTAGGCGTAGCCTTCCCGTAGGGTAACCCAAGATTCTTCCTTCGATTTGTTGGGTTTCACTACCCTACCTAGCCCTTCCAGGACGGCTACGCCAACGGAACGTCTACCCTGCGGGAACGACTACGTCGAACGACGAACGGGAACACTATGTGTACGTTCTACCCAACCTACACGATAGGAAGGAAAACAGTCCCCAGCCCTTTTAAGGTGGATAGCATAGCGACTAACTTAAGAAACCGGGTTTTTTCTCAATTAAGTGCGACAATCTTGTGTATTACAACTAAAGAAACCCGGTTTCTCCGATATTATTTTCCACCCTGCACCATACTTACTCGATAACCCTTACCACCATGTAAAATCGGCATAGTTAATAACCCCCATGCCAAACCCGTAACTAACCCAAAGGGTGTAACAACGTAATTATTAAAACCCCACAAATCAAAGACTTCAGCTGCTAATTCTAAGGGATAAGCCATCATCAATAAACTGGTAAATATCACACCACCCCAACCATATTGATGTAGCCAATAAGAACCTTTTCCTTTTGTTAATTGATAGAGTAAACGGGTAATTAGTAATCCTGTGACTGTACCGTAGCAGCGCATACACACAGCCATAATAAACGGTGACGCTAACTCCACCCCCATGTCTGGTTGCGGACAGACATGATTCCCCATGAAATAAATAATATTCGCAATTATAGGCAACATTGGTAACCCAGATGCAGCCAGAAAAGGTGCAACAAGGGGTCCAACTACCATTCCCGCTAACAAAAAGTCACCTATAAAGCTTACCCAGCGAATTTGGAAATTTTTTCTGAAAACTACACCTTGCATTTTTTCTCTGCTGAATCTATGTCTCTGTGATTAATTATATAGATGAAGCGAGAAATTCTATGTGCCTCTTTAGGCACATTATTTGTATTTTGTCAAGTCCAGATATTTTTGAAGTAAATTGGAGTAGTAAAAATTGGTCTTTTCTGATGTGAGGAAACCTTGACTTTTAGGTGAGGTACTACGAAGTAACAAGTGTTCTAGCTGTTTGAGATTAGCAATGGTCACAAATAGCCCAAAACTAGTTTTTTCTACTATAGCATCAAACAACGCAATTGCGTAAATAATCTGGAAGATATTTTTGAGAAAAATTGGAAAAAAAAAGAGCAATGATTTGGATTTTAAAACTAAATACTGCTTATATATATTGTTTGATTATATTTAAGTCGTGTCAGTTAACCATAGTGATATTGAAAAGGCTGAGGGAAGATATTCCTACTTTGTAACCCAAAAATTTGTATTTCTGAATATGGTAGAATTTCGCTACCAATAATAAAATCTAACACTACAGTATTTAAACAATCCCAGTGTAACTATGGAATTAGCTGTAATTAAATTCTCTTCAGAAGAATGTGGTATCTGCCACAAAATGTCCTTCTATGACCAAAAAGTGTCTGAGGAACTGGGTTTACAATTTGTCGATGTCAAAATGCAGGATACGGCTACATATCGTAAATATCGCAAGATTCTTCTAACTCAGTATCCCGATAAATCTGAAATGGGATGGCCTACCTACATTATTTGTGATTCCCCAGAAGGAGAATTTAAAATCATAGGTGAAGTGAAAGGAGGTCATCCCAAAGGCGAGTTTAGAAGCCGTTTACAAGGAGTTCTGGACGCTGCTGGAGTCAGTCAAAATTAAGAAAGAATCTTAAAAGATTTTACTTCTAGGACAGGACCAATCATGGCAATAGTCATTACATCTTCCCGTACCTGTCCTGTTACCTCAGCTTTTTGTCCTGCTTGGAGTAAACTTTTGTCAGCACCTCTGAGGATTTCATAGGTAGTACCCTCATCGCTGACTAATGCCCAAGCACCTGTGCCTATATCTCGGCGTTGAATTGTTCCTGTGACTGTAATGCTCATGGTACAAACTAGAGTTATAACGGGCGTAGGGGTGCAATGCTTGCACCCAAGAAGTAGGGATGCAATGCTTGCACCCAAGAATTAGAAGTTACAAATTACCAATTTTTAATTTTTAATTGTTTTGCGAGTTAGGAGTAGGGGCACGGCATCCACAATCTTGCAGTTTATAGAGTAAGCTTACAAACGCCGTGCCCCGGCATCCACAATCTTGCAGTTTATAGAGTAAGCTTACAAACGCCGTGCCCCGGCATCCACAATCTTGCAGTTTATAGAGTAAGCTTACAAACGCCGTGCCCTTACTTACAAACGCCGTGCCCATACTTACAGATGCTGTGTCCCTCAGTATCATATTTCTGCCAGGGACACAACAACTACTATGCTGATTGTTCTGAGGATTTCACAGCTAATCTTGCCAATCCATAGCAAAGTAGGGCATTGACAATTAAGAACATTCGTGCCCAAGTACCACTTCCTAATCCCCAAACAGCGGGATCTGCAATTGCACTTACGGCTAAACAAGCAGCGATCCCCAAAGAAGAACCTACTGCAAACCATTTCCATTTTGGATGTCCCAGTAGTAGCGCCATTAAAGCTACGGGAATCAATACACTGGCAAATAGGGGGTTAAAAGCATCGGTTCCCTGGAGGGCATTTCCGAGTTCAGGAATGGAACTACCTAAGATTCTAAAGGGCCATTGGGGAAGGTCAAAGATATAAATCCCCTTCAGGAAGAATAACCCAGAACTGCCCATAATCAACCCGCTAGATAGGGACCAACTCCAGGTAAAGGGGAAGTAAACCCGCAAAAACCAAGCTAGGAGGTAGGAACCCAATACCATAAGAATTTTGGGTAATAGGGCATAAACTCCACCATCAATCCAAAACTTAGGATTGAGATAGCCGTTATCCCGTAACCAGCGGAAGAAGTCTTGGAAACTGATTTGTCCTTGGGTAGCCAGGGTAACAGCAGCTTCGGCGTTGAGTTTACCTGCACCGTAATAGTTCAAACCATCATCCTTAACCACTCTAGCTGAGTCTTCTAGCACCTTTGCAACAGCTTCAGGTTCTTTCACTCCAGTCGCTTTAATTAAGGCTGCCACTCCCGCAACGTGGGGGGATGCCATACTTGTACCCTGCAAACCCAGTAATACCGCATTACCAGTTTCCGGGTCAATGGTTTCTTGTAAAATTTTACCAGCTTCGCTACCACCAGGAGCAGAAATATCTACCCCTGCACCATAGTTAGAATAGGGGGCTTTTTCTCCATCAGCACCAAAGGCAGAAACACCGATAACATGGGGATAACGGGCAGGATAGGCAGCTGCATTTTCATTTTCGTTACCCGCAGCAGCGATAATTACTACACCTTTTTTATGGGCATACTCAATTGCTTCTTTCATCAATTGACTTTCACCACCACCACCCAAACTCATGTTAATTACATCCGCGTCATTATCGGCTGCAAATTTAATAGCTTCAGCGATATCAGCCACCGTACCACCGCCATACTCACTTAACACCTTTAAAGGCATCAAACTGGCTTCATAAGCTACCCCAGCTACCCCATAATAGTTATTAGTAGCTTGAGCAACAGTACCAGCAACGTGAGTACCATGTCCGTTATCGTCTTTGGCTTCTTCCCTGTCGTTGACAAAATCGTAGCCTTTGACAAACTTGGTTTCTACCAAATCTCTGACTTTGGTAACCCCAGTATCAATTACTGCTACGGTAACGCCACTACCTTTATTTTTTTCCCAAGCACCTTCAACACCAATGTTATGCAAATTCCACTGTTGGCTATAATAGGGGTCGTTGGGAGAGCCAAAAACACCTACGGTTTTGCTATATTCCCCTTCCCTAGAGATTTCGTCCCCTAGGGGAATTTTATAGATAAAATTCGGTTCGATAAATTCCGTATTTTTAGCAAACCGTGATTTTTTCAAGGCTTTAAGACGCTGACGATCACCTTCGATGATATAAACGTTATCCTTAGCAGAAAATTGGTTATCCAACCGGGGGATAACATTGTACTCCTTGGCGATTGCTTGCAAATCCTGCTGTATCACTTCCTGGGGAATATTTTCCCGGAAATCCAGCAAAATTGTCTCAAACTTCCCTTGTGCTGCTAGTCCTTGAAAATTCAAGAACCCAAACACCGCAGCAACCAGCCCGATGAAAAACAAAGAAAATAATATAAGCTTTCTCATATCAAATCATTACCAATGAAAGCTAACTTGCTCACTAAGATAACTTATCCGCTCCTCAGATGGTCGATATTGCAATATAGTTTTAAAACAAACTATCTCTGAGATTTTCCGGATTGCAAATCAATAAAACAGCAATCCACATCACAGTAGCAGCATAATCACTTTGGAATTGCAAAGAAATTAAAGTTAAGATTATGGAACGTGGTCTTTTGTGGTTACCCTTATTAGTAGCGTTTTTCT
This sequence comes from Nostocaceae cyanobacterium, assembly GCA_030065825.1. Lineage (GTDB taxonomy): Bacteria > Cyanobacteriota > Cyanobacteriia > Cyanobacteriales > Nostocaceae > JASJCY01. The sequence goes on from JASJCY010000034.1 coordinate 65,378, forward strand.
GGTTAGCTTGGCAAGGAACTAAGGAATATCAAAAAGTAGAAGCATATCGTCTCTGGGCAGAGCAATTCGACAAAGCAAAGTATGATATCTATGCTGTAATGGGTAAAAAAGGTGACAATATCACTTGGGGAAAACCCACAACCAAAGGACCAATCAAGTTAGAAACCTTTTCTCTAGTTCATGTTTCCCAAATCTATCTTTTGGTAGATGACAAAAAAGTAGAAATTGATAACTTGCCAACAAAAGGTCGCGCTATTGAGATAGAGTTTCTATTTTCCGAACCAGCTAACCCAGTTAGAGTTCCCTTTACAGAAATTCCCCTAGCATCAGAATGGTGTAAGTATTTGCAGCGAGAATTACACCACTTACAGCAAGGAAATTAACAGTTTGTAGGGGCGCAAAGCTTGCGCCCAACAGACCCGAAGTTTGTAGGGGCGCAAAGCTTGCGCCCAACAGACGCGGAATTTGTAGGGGCGCAAAGCTTGCGCCCAACAGACGCGGAATTTGTAGGGGCGCAAAGCTTGCGCCCAACAGACGCGGAAATTATTATTCTTCCCCTACTCTTGGGCGGGGAAACCCCGCCCCTACCTCCCCATCTCCCCATCTCCCCATCTCCCCATCTCCCCATCTCCCCATCTCCCCTATGAGTAATAAAACAACATCCAGGGTACCCGTTGCTTTAACCATCGCTGGTTCCGACAGTGGTGGTGGTGCGGGAATTCAAGCTGATTTACGAACTTTTGCTTTTCACTGCGTCCACGGTACTAGCGCTATTACCTGCATTACCGCTCAGAATACCTTAGGGGTGGTGCGGGTAGATGCAATGGCGAAAGAGGCGGTAGTAGCGCAAATTCAAGCGGTATTTGAGGATATTGGGGTACAGGCAGCAAAAACCGGAATGTTGCTCAATCAGGAAATTATTAGCGCAGTTGCCCAACAAGTGGAAGCTTTAGGTATTGAAAATCTGGTGGTAGATCCGGTGATGGTGTCGCGCACGGGGGCACAATTAATTTCTGACGATGCTGTCAGAGCTATAGTGAATTTACTGATACCAAAAGCAGCAATTATCACACCAAATCGCTACGAAGCACAAATTTTAAGCGGTTTAAAAATTAACTCCCTCGATGACATGAAAGCTGCTGCACAAATAATTCATGGGGATTTAGGAGCAAAAGTAGTTTTACTTAAAGGTGGAGGAATGCAAGGAAATGTCCATGGTGTTGATATTTGGTTTGATGGGGAAAATCTCAAAACCTTGAAAACAAAGCTCATAAATACCAAAAATACCCACGGTACGGGTTGCACTCTTTCAGCTGCGATCGCAGCTAATCTCGCTCAAGGGGAAGAATTATTGACAGCAGTAGAAAAAGCGAAAGAATATGTCACCACTGCTCTCAATTACGCCTTAGATATTGGCAAAGGTCAAGGACCTGTGGGACACTTCTTTCCACTGGTAATTGGTAATTGGTAATGGGTAATGGGTAATAAATGATCGGATATTCTTTGTCTTCCCTTGTTCCCCCAGTCCCCAGTCACATCATAAATTGTAAATAAAATATCTTTGCTCATCTGGCATTTTTCTATTATCCTTTGGCATATTCAGGGACTGACTATCTTGTATAGCAGTTCTGGTTTTGATTTTTCTATAGCTGAAATTTTGATAGCAACTTAGCAATGCGAACAATCACAGATTCTGTACAAACCCATCCACCAGGAGTAAACTCACAAGTCTACTCCCCTTCTGTACCTCTATCTGTCTACCGGGAATTGGCTGCACAATTGCAAGCAACCCAAGCCAGGGTAGACGCACTGAGTAGCAAAAATCAACAACTAATCCAAGAAAATCAACAGCTGCGACAAGAAATCGCCAAAGCTGTTCAATCGGTTTTACACTTACAGCAGTTTGCTGATACTTATAATTGTGCTAGTTCTAAAAAAACTTCTGGTGTTAATGATTCCAGAAATGGAAAGGTTCCCCCAACTCCACCTCCACAAACACCCCAGTACGTACAAAATCAACCTTCTCCTTTTATTGCAACTGTGGTGGAAACCGAGACCCCCCCAGAACCAGTGATTATAGAAGAACAAGAAGTCAATATTTATGCTCCCAGCGAAACAGAAATTAAGAGAATCAGTGTTTGGTGGTTAGTATTGGCTATGGTGGTGGTTACATTCATGGCTTTTGGTGCTGGATATTTGATAGTTCGTCCCTTACTTGAAAATCACAGCCGTTAAAGGAGTTGAAATAAAACTTTGAGGTTGAAAAATAATTGATAATTTATACCGGATTGCAATTGCATAGAGTAGACAAACACTAAAAAACCACACCCCTCTAGTATCCCATGGCAAATTCCAAGGCTGAGAGTAAATTTCAACTGCACAAAATTACCTCTCTAACTTGGACAAAACACACAAATAATTAAACAATTAAGCAGTATTGCTTCATGTCACCACCTCCATCAGGTTGGAGACAGAGAATGTTTAACAATTCTCAGCATCATCAACTGCATGGGGTTTTTCTCTTAGTTACACAGCTCATCCCCTTGTGGATAGGATTGTTGAGGTGATATTGATGACATACTTATTCGGAATTGTCCTGTAAGTTAAAGCTTCAGACAAAGGATCTGCTTAGATAGATAAACGAACCTAGTAAAATCAAGGAGTCTCGTTAATGAGAAAAGTAGAAGCCATTATCCGACCTTTTAAACTGGATGAGGTGAAAATTGCCCTAGTTAATGCTGGTATAGTCGGTATGACTGTTTCTGAAGTCAGAGGCTTTGGTAGACAAAAAGGACAAACCGAACGTTACCGGGGTTCGGAGTACACCGTTGAGTTTCTCCAAAAGCTGAAGGTAGAAATTGTTGTTGAAGACGACCAGGTGGATACGGTAGTAGATAAAATTATTGCTGCTGCTCGCACTGGGGAAATCGGTGATGGTAAAATTTTCATATCCCCTGTGGAACAAGTAGTACGAATTCGGACTGGGGAAAAGAACACCGAAGCTGTCTAAGAAAGTTATGAGTTATGAGTGTAGACGCGTGTTTCGACTTCCCGCAGGGTGGAGTTAGGAGTTATGAATGTACGTTCAAGACATTCCCCCAGGCTGGAATAAAAACTCTTAACTCTTAACTCACAATTCCTAACTCCCAACTGATGTCCTCACCAGAGATATCCCATCTGGAACAATTGCTAGCTGTTAATTGTTGCTAGTTGGGGAAGTAAAGTCTCAAAAGCCTTACCACGATGGCTAATAGAATGCTTAAGTTCTGGCGTCATTTCCGCAAAGGTTAATTGTTTCTCGGGTACAAAAAAAATGGGATCGTAACCGAAACCGCCATTACCACGGGGTGAGTACAGAATTTCACCCCTACAAACACCTTCAGATTGTAAAGCAATTTCACCATCTGGACGAGCGATCGCCACTACACACACAAATTGTGCTTGGCGATCGCTTTTATCTGCCAATTCTTGTAACAATCTGTTGATGCGTTCTGTATCTGAATTTCCATAACGTGCAGAATACACCCCCGGTGCACCTCCCAAAGCATCTACTTGCAAACCCGAGTCATCGGCGATCGTCCAATTTCCGGTTGCTAAAGCTACTTGGGAGGCTTTTAAACAAGCGTTAGCAGCAAATGTGTCACCCGTTTCCTCAATTTCTAATTCTTGAGGTTTAAGAGTTAATTCCCAATGTAAATCAGCCAGATAAGCTTGCATTTCTTTCAATTTACCTGGATTTCCTGTAGCTACTACAAGTTTCATCATCTTAGAGTTATAAGTTATGAATGAAGATTCACTCTTCACATCTTGCACCACAAGATAATTGAGAAAATTTGATTTTGCAATCCTTTATTTTTCTCAAATCATAAAACAATTAAAAATTAAAAATCAAAAATTGGTAATTTTTAATTATAAGTTGATAATTCCTAATTCCTAATTCCTGACTTTTGGGCGCAAGCTTTGCGCCCCTACAAACTTCTGATTTCTAACTTTTGGGCGTAAGCTTTATGCCTCTACAAACTCCTAATTTCTAACTTCTAATTCCTAATTTATGACTTTTGGGCGTAAGCTTTATGCCTCTACAAACTCCTAATTTCTAACTTCTAATTCCTAATTTATGACTTCTCGGTGTAAGCTTTACGTTCCTACAAATTCCTAATTTTTGGGCGCAAGCTTTGCGCCCCTACAAATTCCTAATCTCTAACTCCTAATTAAATATTACTCCGCCCATTGTTTCGCCCAAGCAAGGGTTTGATGTACTTGATCCATTGTTGGTGCTTCGCAATATAAACGTAAAACTGGTTCAGTTCCGCTGAAGCGAATCATTAACCAACTATTATCTTCTAAGCGGAATTTATAGCCATCAATTGTCTTAACATCAATCACTGATTTGCCAGCAATTTCTGTTAATGGTTGGGTTTTTAACTGTTCCAAAAGGCGAGAACGCACTTCCATACTTGCTAGGGGTAAATCAATGCGATCATAGGCAGAAGTAAAATCCATTTTTGACTGCAATTCACGGTAATAATCACCTAAATCTAACCCAGATTCTACAATCGCCTCTAAGACATACAATGCAGATAGCAAAGCATCCCGTTCCGGAATATGATTCCCATAACCAATTCCTCCCGATTCTTCGCCCCCCAACAACACTTTCGTTGCTAACATTCTGTCCGCAATGTATTTATAACCAACTGCGGTTTCAAATATTTTCAGGTTATGGAGTGCCGCTACCCGGGGAATTAAGTCAGAACCACTGACAGTCTTGACAATTTCCCCTTCAAAACCACGTCTTTTGGTTAAATGGTCGATTAATATCGGGATCAAGATTTGAGAACTGAGAAAATTACCTTCCCCATCCACAGCAGCAATGCGATCGCAATCTCCATCAAATACCAAACCCACTGCTAAACCTGCTTTCTCGGTTTTGCGGTAAGTTTCCATTGTCTGAAAAAGACGGGATAGATATTTAGGTAAAGGTTCCGGTGCACCACCTTCAAAGGTGGGATCGCGATCACTATTAATTTCCCTTACCCCATCCCCCAGTAACATTCCTAGTCCCCCAGCCGCAGCCCCATGCATGACATCGACGAAGACTGTTAGTTTCCCAGAGGCGATTGCTCCCTGAATTTTGGCAATATCTACTTTATTTCTTAATTCTTGACAATAACTGTCCCAAGGATTGAATGTTTCTTCAACTCCTGGTGTTGCTGATGCTGTTACCCCTTCTGGTAATAATGCTTCTATTTGTTTTGTGACTTCTGGTGGTACGGAACCGCCAAAGGCACTTTTGACTTTTAAACCTGAATACTTACCAGGATTGTGACTGGCGGTGATTACCAAAGCACCCAAGGCATTTTGTTGTTTAGCCGCCCAGCTAAAAGCTGGAGTGGGGGCATAGGTTTCGCTAAACAACAGGTCAAATCCGGCAGCACAAACGACATCAGCAACTTTACGGGCAAACTCTTCCGCCATAAAGCGGCGATCATAACCGACAACTATCTTCCGGTTACCAACTTGTTTTCCATAGGTATCAAATAAAACTTTAGCGGCTATGGGCGCAACCCAAGCGAGACGTTCAAAAGTGAACTCATCCGCAATTACGCCACGCCAGCCGTCTGTACCGAATTTAATTGAGTTAGCTGCAACTGGCATCGAGATATCCCAACTTTCGTGTAGGAGGATTGTAGCATTTATATCAAGTTCCCTGAAATAGGGATTGAATGTTAGGAGTTAGGGGGTAGGAAAATAACTTGTGATTCCATTTGTTTTACTATCTTTAGATAATGCTACTCAACTATAACTAAAAATTATTCTTAAATAAATTTCAATTTGCAATTCAAATAATCACTGATTTTTTGTCCCATTTTTCTCGAAAAATTATTGACGTAATTCCGTTGTTTGATGCTATAGTAGAAAAAAGTAGTTTTGGGCATTCCCTGACCTTTACTCACCCAAAACAGCTACAAGCCTATTTCTATCGTAGCACCTAACCAAAAAGTCAAAATTTCATAACATCACAAAAGACCAATTTTCATTCCCCCCACTCACTTCAGAAATATCTATAGTTGACAAAATCCAGTTAATGTGGTATGGGAACTGCATCTATAATATAGCCGATACACATATTTTGCACTTGGGTGAAAAGCGGGCATTGTTGAATTAGAGAGAGTACGAATTTAGATTTTTGGCGTTGCTGAATCCATGTATGAAAATAATGGAACACCCGGATTCATACTTCAAATCAGCAACGCCAGATTTTTGGGCATACTCCTATGCCGCCCCAAGATTACTGATTAAAAGACCGTAGTAGACTCCCAGCAAAACCTCTCCTAGAGTGGCGCACAGAAGGCAGAGAATAATATCTTGTGGGATGGGCATCCCTGCCCGTCCTAATTTCAGCGAATCTGTGTGAATCCGGAGTTTGTGCAACACAAAACTTACACAAATCGCTCATATCTCATTAAGACCCCGTCCTTAAGGACGGGGTCTTAATAGAGCAATTTGATGTTTGCTTCCTGTTTCCTCTACTACAGTCCGCAAGTAGGGGCATGGCGTCCCCAAGGTTACTCTATACAGTGAAATATTGTGACTGAACTCACCCCACGGATAAATCCGGGGGGTTCCAACTCACTGCGCGAGTTTCGTTTACCCTTACTGGTTCCGACTCGTGTGCTGCCCCTACTTACTGCTATGGCTAATTTAGTCCATAATCGACATCAACCCCTAACTTTTGCCCCAACTTTAACAGTTGACGGTACTGTATACCAGCATCATCATTAGCCAGAGTGGCAATCAACTGGGGCAGGATTTCACTTTGTAGGCAACTCCAGTATAGTTCTTGGGAGCGATGTACAGATATGCCCATATCTAGGTGATATGCCACATCTATCAACCTTTCTAAGCGCTGTATATCGCCATCAAAACTACCGTTGGCATCGTATAACAATTGCCACAGCGATCGCTCAATCAACTCTTCTAATATCTGCTTGCCTTCGGGAATGTTCAACTGGCAGCGCAGGTGCTTTGCTTCTGTGGCAATGGCTTCTAATTCCAGGATGTGATTCACACTCAGTTGGAAATCCTTAATATCCTGTTTTAAGGAACGCAATGTCACCAAACACCGATATCCCAAGGCAATTTCTGCTGCCACCTGCAATTCTTTTGGTGCCGCCAATCCATCGCGGTGAAATGCCATCAACACACCGTAATTATCACGATATGTCTGAGTATAAAGTTGGTCTAATCTTGTCAATGTTTCTTGACTTAGCAATTGCATCAGGCGATGTCTTTCTTCAGCAAACAGGTTCTCTAGACTAAATGCTTCTTCCCCAAATAACTGAGTCATGGTCAAAATAGTCCGCGCTGCACTAGCTTGTTGGAGTGCCCCTAACAGTTTTTCTTTCAACTGGCTGTAAGCACGTCTACCTTGGAAGGGTTGGATACAACAGTGGAAATCCCAACCTCCCAAATGGAGAACTGCAAAAATTAAATGCTCGCTTTCCCAGGTAATATCTGACACTAGCTTCACATGCCCTACCGCTAGAGTTAATGCCCCTAGTCTTTGTAGCTGGTAATCTAACTTGTCAGCAGTGTAGCAATAAACACGCTTTTGCTGTTGATTTTTTACCCCTCCACCGTTGCGTGTCTCTGGTTTTTGGCTATTAAACAGGGAAGTAATGGCGTAATGTGCCGCTACTTGCTTAAAAGTAACTTGAGCAGTGACAACCAATTGCCGGTATACTTCGGCACCATTTTTAAATGTATCGACATTACTGGGAGCCAAAGCCAGACGTTTGAGGAAGCCTTTTTCTAACTGTACCCCGGCAACTTCCCCTGCTAATTCTAGTGCCCTACCAGCATAGCGGAGGATTTGGGTTCCTTCTGGACGAGACAGTTCTTCAAAAAACCAGCCGCAACTAGTGAACATCAACAAAGCGTGACGTTGCATTTCCAACAGACGTAGGGCGTCTATTTGTTCTGCGGCTGTGAGTTTATGGGTTTGATGGCGGCTGAGGAAATTGTTGATATTGGCTGGTGAGCGATCGCCGATTACCTGGATGTACTCATCTCTAGCTTGCCAGGGATCGGATAAAAACTCTCTGCCATATTGTTCATAGACTTCAATTAACTGATCCCGCAGCCAATTTAAGGCATTTCGTAGGGGACGACGCCATTGCTGGTGCCATTCTCCTCCACCACCGCAACCGCAGTCATCCTGCCATCTATCGACTCCGTGGGCACAACTCCAGGCAGTAACTGGCTTTAATTCTACTTCCCAAGTGGGGGGGTTAATGCTGAGGTAGTGAGCAAAATTTGTTACTGTCCATCCCTGTTGGGGAAATTCTTGGGTAAAGGCGTAGGCGAGGGTTTTTTCAGTTCCTTTCTTATGGTGTCCAAAGGTTTCTCCATCGGTAGCTACAGAAATTAACTGTGCTGGACGGTGATCCCCATGAATAGCTGTACCGATGCGTCCTGCTAGATGGCTGGAATGAAATAACACATCACTAAAACCCATATCCCGGGAAATAGGACCATCATAGAAGAAGATATCGATGTATTTATCCTCTTGTAAATAGCAGCGATAAGGACGGGTGGGATCGATCTGATTTCCTCCAACTTCGTGCCATTCAGGGTGGGGATCATTTTCGGTGGGTAGGAGACGACAACGCTGTGCTTGGGAAGGTGCAAGGACGATAAAGCGAATATTTTCAGCGATTAAAGCCTCTAAGGTGGCATAATCAACAGCGGTTTCAGCCAACCACATACCCTCGGGTTCCCGTCCGAAGCGATGGCGGAAGTCTGCTTTCCCCCAGCGGATTTGAGTGTATTTATCTTGCTCATTGGCAAGGGGCATAATGATATGGTTGTAAACTTGAGCGATCGCATTGCCATGACCATTAAGACGCTGAGAAGATTTGCGATCTGCCTCGATAATCCGCTGATAAACTTCCTTGTCGTGACGTTCTAGCCACGACATCAGAGTCGGACCAATATTAAAGCTCAAATACTCAAAATTATTGACGATCCCCAAAACTTCGCCTTGGTCATTTAACACCCTAGCAAAGGCATTGGGACGGTAGCACTCGTGGTGAATGCGTTCGTTCCAGTCATGAAAAGGAGTAGCTCCTGGCTGGCGTTCAATGGCGTCTAAATAGGGATTTTCCCGTGGGGGCTGGTAATAATGACCGTGTACCGTGACATAGACACCCGTAGTTGTTTTTAAGGGTACGGGCATCGTGGTATTCTCAGACGAAGTCAAATTTTCGCCAGTATTAGCAGGCAGTTCTGCGGCAGAAGTCATATAAGATGTTCCAAAAAACTTGCAGTTACTTCGAGGAGAGTATATCTAGACCTTTTTACAGGGGTATCACAGAAGAATCAGTGGAAATGATATCTTTAGGATAAAAGAAAATTTCGGGCGTTGCTAATTTGAAGTATAAATCCCGGTGTTCCAGAGGTTGCAGTGCAAGGTCTGAAATAACGTTTTTGAAATTACACAACATTATTTTCATAGGTGGATTCAGCAACGCCAAATTCCTAAATGATGTTTAAATTTGGTAGAGTTAATCTGCATTATCAAGCAGGGGTTTCCTAGGATATAAGAAAAAAGCAACCATGGAAGGGCGCTTGAGTCAACAATTTTTTTTTCTGGCAACTCTAATCAATATTAATTTTCATTTAATATATTAAACAGCATTTTAACAGCAGATTACCCTTTTTATCTTTAATTTTTGCTACAACAGATGCCAGATAACACTTAGAGGGTGTTTATAAAATAAATATAAAACTCTCGTGAGGGTCTAGAAAACGGGTTTCTTTTGGTATACATACTCAAATTCTGGGTTCTCCACCTATCCCAAACCCGGTTTCTTTGGTCTTTACCTTTTATTTAGAAACAACCTCTTAGAGATTGCTTGAAAAGTCTAGTTTAATAGTCAACCCGGTGAGGTTTGTGTCGCCAAACCACACAATTAAAACCTGATTGACTGACAAATCTTTTTGATGTAGCTTGGGTTACTCTGCTCAAAGCCGCTGTTGCGTCTACATGCTACCCCTCCGGGGAAGCAAGCTACAACCCAACAACCGCAACCGATTGCGTTGGGTGGAGGGGCTACG
>JASJCY010000235.1 GCA_030065825.1 Nostocaceae cyanobacterium
AAGAAATGCTGAAATTTTCTATCCGGCTAGTTATACATTATCTCAAGTATGGTTCAGTACCTCTGACAACTGGTCGCACCCGTGTAATGATAGCGATCGCATGATTCATATTTTGATTCAGCAACGCCATAAACCGGGTTTCTTTGAGACTAAGTATGATGCAGATTCCATACTCCACCCATAGAAACCCGGTTTCTCCCTACACCCATACACTTAAATATTTACTTTATAAATTGTCTCTAAAGGTTTCTAGTTTTTAGGGTTAAGTTGATCACCTCCAACTATACCACTCATTATCCATTAAGTAAACTTTGCCTGCGGCAGATGACAATTGAATCATTTATGAAATACATTAGAGTGCATTTGAATCCATAACTAATTGCAATTTTTGTAGTTAGAAAACAAGGTTATTGTGGCTACTTACATCCCCTCACCGCAAATGCATCTCAGATTTTCTCAAGATATTAAACTGCTGCTGCAACACCTAGCTGAAAAGTCCTTAAGCCTTGAGGATATCCTGGAAGAAACTTCAGAAAGGGGTTTTAGTCTAGTAATTGCATTATTAGTTCTGCCATTTTTATTTCCCATGCCTCCAGGATTAACAGGTCCATTTGGTCTTGCTTGTTTACTATTATCAGTGCAAATGATTTTAGGAAAACATACTCCTTGGCTACCCAGAAAAATTGCTAAATATAGATTTCCTCGTTCCTTTGCATTGGTGTTATTAAGAAATTTACGACAAGTTACCAGAATTGTCGAAAAAATTGCCCGTCCCCGCTGGGTACAAATAGCAGACAATCCCTATATTTGGCGATTTAATGGATTTTGTATTTCTTGGCTGACATTGTTGTTAATATCACCAGTACCCCTCACCAATCCCATCCCCACTTTTGGCATATTACTTTTGGCAGTTGCAACCATAGAATCTGATGGTTTATTGATGTGTGTCAGCTACCTATTTACTGCTTTGACTACCGCCTTATTTGGATTTATTGCTTATGCAGTTTGGATTGCTCCCAGCTTATTACCCAACCTTGCGCCATAAAAAAACCCCCGGTCCGAAGACTGAGGGCAGCAATTAGGGTGCATCTACCATTTCTTTATCCATTTGCTCATAACTGCATCCGGATGAATTAGATTTGTACTCTTTGTTCAGGAAATGGTACAATAAGATCCCCAGCAAAAGGCTGAAGGCTCTAAATAGGGATGTATCTGCCAATAGAGGGATGTGTCTACCATTTTCTTTATACATGTATTCTTGACTGCATCCGGACAAAATCTGGTTGAGAAATCTTCTGCTGTGCAATTTTGCTGGGCGATCACCTATCTTCTCTACACAAAGATAGTTTTTTGTCAATCGTTATAAATACTTAGGTATTTGTACTGGTCAAGAAAATTGTGCTTTCTCTGGGTTTTTAGCTTGTGGATATATCTGAGTTAAGAATGGAAATTAGAACACAACATTAGGTCTTTGTGGCGTTGATCTGAAATATTTGTTTGAATATAGCTACTAAAAAGCCATCATCGCATATGCTGCTAATTTGAATATTAGCACAAAATCCCTGGAATAACGCAAGCACGTAGGAGTAATTAATAGTAATTTTCAATTGTATTTAATAATTCTTAACAGATTTTCGGCAGCTATTTGGAGTTTAAAAGCAAAGAACTTATAGCAATGAGATTTGATTATATATGATTGGAAGAATGGGTTGAGGGGGTGCAAAACCTAGATATAGTACAAGTGTACCATAAAAGGCGATAGTGCTAGCGCTGACTTGTCAATTCGCACTAAAATTGAGAAATATTAAAATTGAGAAATATATTGCTGCTATCTCAACTGATAAGTACTTATGCAAAATTATTTATTTATATATTTACTATCGAGTTATATAAGCTGTTAAGAGTTCCCTATTAAGAGTTCCCTACCTCAAAAAAATGTCTAATTAATTTTGCCCAGGTACTTAATATGAACAGTAATACCGTCAGTTTACCTACTACCCTCGAATTAGATATTGACTTAACAGACGAGCAATTTTTTCAGCTTTGTCAAAATAACCGTGACTTGAGATTCGAGCGTACAGCCAGAGGGGAATTAATTATTATGCCACCTACGGGAAGTGAAACTAGCGATCGCAATGCCGATCTAACTTATCAGTTAAGAGCTTGGAGTCGCCAAAATCAGCTAGGAAAATCCTTTGACTCTTCCGGTGGTTTCAAACTTTCTAACGGTGCGGAGCGTTCCCCAGATGCGTCTTGGGTGAAAATGTCACGGTGGAATGCTTTGACTCAAACCGAAAAAGAAAGATTTGCTCCTTTGTGTCCCGATTTTCTGGTTGAATTAATGTCTCCCAGTGATTCCATCGAAAAGACACGCGCTAAAATGAGGGAATATATGGATAATGGTGCAAAACTGGGATGGTTAATTAATCGCCAACAGCAGCAGGTAGAAATTTATCGTCCAAATCGAGATGTTGAAATTTTACAAAGTCCACAAACTTTATCCGGAGAGGATGTTTTACCAGGGTTTGTTTTGGATTTGACCCAAATTTGGTGACCGAAACTATTTACGGACGCGATCACCATTTCCATACTGGCGTGTCAAGATTTAATTGAGGCTTAATATCTGACTAGAAACAGATTTATAGTTCTATGGTTTTGGTTTTGGATGTATTTGTGATTTCCAGATTAGGGATAAAGCAACTTCAACATCAACCACTGTTATTGACTATGAAAATTTACTCGCTATAGTTTAAAACTGGTTGTTCCGTAACAAATAGGAGTATATAAGTTTTTAGAATTACAGTAAAACTTTAAATACATAGAACTGAAACAACGTATTCATGTTGTAATGCGAAAAAAATATGTTTATTGCCAGAGGATTCGCCATTAATATCTGACTAGAAACAGATTTATAGTTCTATGGTTTTGGTTTTGGATGTATTTGTGATTTCCAGATTAGGGATAAAGCAACTTCAACATCAACCACTGTTATTGACTGTGAAAATTTACTCGCTATAATTCAAAACTGGTATTTCCGTAACAACTAGGAGAATATAAGTTTTTAGAATTACAGGGAAAGTTGAACTACATAGAGATGAAACAACGTATTCATGTTGTAATGCGAAAAAAATATGTTTATTGCCAGAGGATTCGCCATCAATATCTGACTAGAAACAGATTTATAGTCCTATGGTTTTGGTTTTGGATGTATTTGTGATTTCCAGATTAGGGATAAAGCAACTTCAACATCAACCGTCGTCTAATTGTGAGATGAGCGTTTCCCTGTTCTAGTTAACAAAAATCTGCTTCGTTAATTGGTCGTTCTAACTTGCGGAACTCCATCCGTGCTGCTGCTAACACTGATTGCATTGTTACTGCTTCTCCTGCTTGTGCTGCCAGAAAAGCTGCATTGAGAGCAATATTATGAATACTACCACCCGTTAGATTCAAGCGTCCCAAGCGTTCAAAATCTAATTCTTCTATAGGTGTTTCCTCTGGGAAGACTTTCTCCCACATTAGCTTGCGTTCCGATTTACCAGGGAAGGGGAAATTAATTATAAATCTTAGTCGCCTGAGAAAAGCGGTATCTAAAGAACTCTTCATATTCGTTGCTAAAATTGCTAATCCCCGGTAGGATTCTATTCGTTGTAATAGATAATTTATTTCAATATTGGCATAGCGGTCATGACTGTCCTTCACCTCACTGCGTTTACCAAAAAGAGCATCAGCTTCATCAAAAAACAAGATAGCACCGCCATCTTCAGCAGCATCAAATAAACGTCGCAGATTTTTCTCCGTTTCCCCAATGTACTTACTTACCACCGCAGACAAGTCAATACGGTAAAGATTTAATCGCAAACTATTAGCAATTACTTCCGCTGCCATAGTCTTTCCCGTACCACTTTCCCCAGCAAACAAAGCACCGATACCCAGTCCCCGATTCATCCCTCGTTGAAATCCCCAATTTTCATAGACTTGACGACGTTGTTTGACTTGGTGAGCAATTTGCTGCAACAGTCCCATTTCCTCTTGAGGTAAAACTATATCATCCCAAGTGGCTTTGGTATCGACACGTTGAGCTAAGTTATCCAATTGGGGACGAGTACTAATTAAACAAGCATCCCACAGACGATTATGCACTTTTAAGTTATCCGTAATCTTTTCATTCTCTGCTATGCGTGCATTCTCCTCAATGGTTGAGAGGTTGAGATTAAACTGACTCGCTAACAGCAAGGGAGTTTCTGGTAACCCAGAATCACCCAGAATTTCTGTCCAAGCAACTTGTTGTTCTGGGGCTGTGGGTTTGGTAATATCAAAGATTACACTAGTTCTACTAAGTTGCGATCGCACCTCGCGAGTATCGAGGAACAATAAACTTTGGTAGCGTGATAAAAAGCGGTTCAATGGAGAAGCAGAACCTCCAGTTGGAGAATTTTCCTGATCTCTAGCATCGAGATAAAGAGAAACTGGCATCAATACGCTTTCCCTTTCCCACAATCGCAGGAAAGTTTCCAATTCCGTTGCTGGGGTTGGTAGTAATCCAGATGGTAAACGATAAAGTTGCAAACCCAAAGTTGCAGCAATATGACCAGCAATTAGTTGTTTACTAGGACTATCCGTACCCAATAGTTGAATGATGGGTAAATGGGGTGGAGAATTTCCTTGTTTGAGGTGGTGGATAATTTGCTTAACAATGGTTTCCTGGGAAGGTGGTAATATACCCGTGACAGGTTCGGTAGGCATTACTAAAGTTGCTAATCTCTCATCTAGGTAATTTAACCCTTTGAGATAATTGACGATTCGCTCATCTATTCCTATCGCACCAGTAATTAAGGGTTGATATCCTACCTGGTTAATTTCAATCAATCTCCAGTAACGTAGCGGACGTTGCGGTGACACTACATCCCAAGCTGGTTCCTCAAACAGGGAAAGACATAAAGCAAAGGTAGGGTAGGGAGATTGTCCATCTTTTTGAGCTTTTGCACATAAAAGGGCAATTCCCGTATCCAATTCCATCCCCGCACACAACAGTAAAACCCCTTGTTCAAAAGGGGAAAGTCCAAACCGACGACTTAAATACACCAAAGCAGGGTATGGTTTTGTTTCAGCAATAGTTTCCATTGCTATACGTGCTTGTTTGATGTCTTTATCTGTGACTTCCTTACCAGCAAGCTGTTGTAAACGCAAGCGCAGCCATTGCAGTCCCGATATTAAGTACTTTTCATTACTTTCTAGCCAGTATTTTTCTTGATTCATGGGAGGGTTACCTTCTGGCTAGAATCAAATACAGGGGGTTTGAAGGAACGATCCACCAACAAGCTATCTACTCCATCCACACGCAGACGGACAAAGTATTCCCCACTAGGAATAGTTTCTACATTAAAATTTAGGGTATCTGTCTTGGCTGCTATCTCAGTTTCTGATGAGTCAGTCCGCAAAAGTTGGCGATCGCCTAACAATAACGCCACTTCCTGGTCTTGCCAGACTTGGGGATTACAAGTTACAGTCAATGTTTGATTACTCTTGGTAATTGAAATCTGGGGTGCTAGGGAGAAAGATAGGATATTGGTTGTTTGTTCTTTACCTCCTCGCTGGAGTTTGACTGCAACTGTATAAAATCCCGCTGGGTAATTTGTAGGCTGGTTTGGTATTTGAATCTCGATGTCTGTGGCTGAACGCTGTTGCTCTAGTTCTAGTGGATCAGCACTGAGATTTAAGCGATTATGTCTCAAAATAACTGATACCCTACCATCATCGCTATCTAAGTGATGTCCCTGGAGAGAAAGTACCTCACCCAAGCGGATGCTGAATTGCTGGTTTGGTAGTTGTAATGTTTCCAAGGTAGGGAAGGGTGGAGTCAAATCTGCTTGTGCAATCACACCCGTGTCTCCAGAACCGCGACTTAAAACTGGTAGTGGTGTTTTCACTGGAAGACTACTATCGATTAATACTACAGATACCTCATAAGCAGCGGAAATACGGTATTGAGTTTGAAATGTCGTCCATAATTTAGACACATCATCCAGGGATAAAGGTTCACGAGTAATGCGGATGCGTTCTATTTGATTATGCAAATTGCTTTCTGCTAATGCAGCTTTAATATCCTCTGGTTTTAAGATAGCTTGGTCATGAAGAACGCGCATTGCTGTCCCTAGGAGACGATGTCCTAAAATATCATCGTTATCCTGTCCATAAGCGGTAATCAGGTAGTAGAGATTTAACGCTAATGGTAACTTACCCGTTTCTCCTGGTTTGACGCGACTGGGGATATCCTGATTGCGCAAAGCAGCATTGGGCAAGGTATGGTAGAGAAATATATTCAGTTGATTACTACTCTCACCATTTTCCCTGGCTTTATCAGGAGGACGTGTGGTTACACTACCACTACCAAGTTCATCAACAATACCCCTGGCAATTATATTACGTAATGTTGTAGTGACAGCAGCGATCGCTAGTGAATTACTCATATCATATTGTTAGCTCAAATACGCAGTTTAGTTGATTTCGTCCCCTAGTAGTCCACCAAGCCAACTTTGATGGGTAAACCAAATTCTAGACTCTTCCTCTTCCTCTTCCTCTGCGTCCTCTGTGCCTGTGCGGTTCATTTTCATGATTCTACTCATCAAAATTAACGTGGTGGAATACTAGGGACTGAAATCAAACTACCGTCGGCAATTGCGTTAAAATCAAGGCAATAACTTGAACTGGCAAAGTTGTCAGCAACCCTGAAATGGTACAAGCACAACCTAAAATACTGACATTGGAGGAGTTTCTAAAACTACCGGAAACGAAGCCTGCTAGTGAGTACATTGATGGAAAAATTATTCCGAAGCCTATGCCTCAAGGAAAACATAGTCGTATTCAAGGAGAACTTATACCCGCTATCAATAGTTTAGTCTTACCTCAAAAAATTGCTTGTGCATTTCCTGAATTACGCTGTACTTTTGGGGGTCGCTCAACAATACCTGACATTTCAGTATTTGTTTGGAACCGAATTCCATGTGATGAGAATGGAGAAATTGCCAATGTATTTTCCCTAGCTCCAGATTGGACTATTGAAATCTTATCTCCCGACCAAAGTCACACAAAGGTAACAAAAAATATTCTTCATTGCCTCAAGCATGGAACCCAGATCGGTTGGCTGATTGACCCAGACGAAAAAACTGTGTTTGTTTACCATTCTAAACAAGAAATAGAGGTATTCGATCAACCCGATATGTTACTTCCTGTACCATCTTTTGTGAGTGACCTAAAGCTTACAGTTAACGATTTATTTGCCTGGTTATTACTGTAACAAAAATTATGAATCTAAAACTCAACATAGAGCAGATAATTTTAGAAGGGGTTGATTTGCCCCGCAGTCAGCGTTCCCGTTTACAAGCAGCCGTGGAAACAGAATTATTGCGCTTGCTGAGTGAAAATGGTCTTCCTCCCCATCTCCAAGGTGGTGGTACTATTCCTAACCTGCCTGCGACTGTGAATGTAACTAAGGGTATGAAGCCGGAACAAATGGGTAGGGAAATTGCCCAATCGATTTACGGAGGAATGGTAAATGAAGCGTCAGGGATTCCATCAACAGCAAAATAAATCCCAGAGTGATATTCATCCGAGTAGTGGTTGGTTAAAGCGACCTGGGGTGCGTGAGGTGCCAGAAAATGAGGTAGAATCTCCGGTTGTTAGGGAGTATGGTTTGCATCGTAGTTTTGTGAATGTGCCTGTACATGGGAATAGATTACCTGTAGTGCAACGGAAGTTGACCATTGGTGCGGTGGGAGATAGGTCTGAACAGGAAGCGGATAGGGTAGCAGCATCGATGATAGAGCGAATAAATCGTTCTGTACCTGTTTCTATGGCTCATGGAGAGTTACCGCAACACCCCGTCACGGAAACCCCATCAGCATCGGTGAGAGAGGGTATAATCCAAGGGAAAGGGGAAAGGACAGGGAATAGCCAAGAGTCATCAGAGGTATCGCGTCCTAACAAAACCGGCTTACCAGATCGCCTCAAAACAGGCATTGAAAATCTCTCTGGCTACTCCATGGATGATGTGAAGGTACATTACAATTCCTCCAAACCTGCACAGATACAGGCGTTGGCATACACACAGGGAACGGATATTCATGTCGCTTCCGGGGAGGAGAAGTATTTACCTCATGAGGCTTGGCATGTGGTGCAGCAAATGCAAGGACGGGTAAAATCAACAATGCAAATGAAGGGGGTGGGGATAAATAATGACCACGGCTTGGAGAGCGAAGCGGATGTGATGGGTGAAAAAGCAATGCAGATAAGCAGCTCGGATAATAGTCCGTGTGAAGTTTCTATACAAAGGAGTGGCGGTGCCAAGCATCTCCAGCGATATCATGCAGTGGTTCAGCGATGGAACGGCAATGACGAAAAGGAGGCGAAAGCAAAGCTAGGACCGTTGGACAAAAAGGTGATCAATGTACCCGTCGAGAATGTAAAGAACCAGCAGGCATGGATGGGAACTGATGTGAAAATGATGGCGCAAAAAATCCCTGATGAGTATGGCGGAGGAATCTTGCAGGGAATAAGTGCAAATAAGGTGATCGAACGTGCGGCACAAATAGCTCTCGGGAAGATCGAGATGAATCCACCGCCAGTAAGCTTCAGCACGAATTCAGCAAAAGAGGGTGATCCGCAGACAGGCGAACTGATCCTTACGGACAGTCATCACACGAAGAATGCGGCAATACTCCTCAGCGGAGCACCAAGGATGGATGTGCTTCACAGCGCGAAGCCTGATGAAAGTAAAAAATCGGCACAAGGAGTAGCCCAATCCCGCATTATTATAACGCAAAACATGACTAAGGCGGCGCAATACAACGCGGTAGAGGGGCAGGAGGCATACAAACAAGCAGAATCGGCGATCAATAAAATGAAGGAAGAAATGAAGGAAGAAGCGATAAGCAAACAGCAAGAGGAAAATAAGAAGGAGACGGTGGAGGATTCGAGTGAAAACCTCACGGAAAACGAAGTTGTCAAAGCGCCAACAGACACCAGCACTGCATCGATCGATGAGGAGCAGGTATAATAAACATTCAATGACAATATAGCCGCGTAGGTTGGGTTAAGCGGTCTTGAATGCTAGCCGACACGACATCAGGCTCGACCAAAAGCGCAACCCAACATCCCCAACGCCAACGCCCAAAGCCACCACCCCACTCCTAACCCATTGCCACCAGCGTTTAAGGTATGCCTTAATGCGAACCTCATCCGCACTTTGTTCATAAAGCTGATTACTCTTGTAGGTTGGGTAGAGGCAACGAAACCCAACAAACTAACCCTTTTGTGACCATTATGGCATATTTAATCAGTTATTATTTACCGTGACCGTTGCTCCCCTAAAGCCATGCGGGTGATTAGTCGGAGGACTTTGCGAGAATTTTGGGAAAAGCACTCAACAGCTAGAAATAGCGCGTAGGTTGGGTTAAGCGGTCTTGAATACTAGCCCTAAAGGAAAAAGGTGTTAGATATTGAGAAGAAGTGAGATCGCCGATATTTTAGTGCGATCGCGATTTTGTAGGAAACGGCTTTCCATTTGCCAATATCCTATCCTGATCAAGCAACATTACGCGGAAAGGGCACAGAAGAAAATAATGGTTTTACAATAGAACTAAAGAATATGATTATGCCTTTTTATGCTTGTTAGGCAACTATGCAATCTCCTACCCTCACTAATCCCTTAGAGGCTTTTCTTCAGCAACCTGACATTGAAGCCTCTCCTGCCTGGGAGTTTATCCAGGGACATGCCCAGCAAAAACCCATGCCAACGCTGTTTCATTCCCGCCTCCAGCGCAACCTTGTTAATGCAATCAACAGCCAAACTCAAGCTTACGAAGCCATCCAAGAACTCCGGTGTATTGTGCCTCCCATGTCTCCCGTGCCAGATATTGCCGTTGTTAAGAGCGATCGCCTTTCAGATGAAGATGGACCACTACAAGGTTCACCAGACTGGTTAATTGAAATTCGTTCCCCCGACCAAAGCACGTTAGAATTACAAAAGAAAATCCTGCACTGCTTGAGTAACGGGACACAGCTTGCTTGGCTGATTGATATTCAAAGAAAGCAAATCTGGGTTTGGGAAAATCAAGAGTTACCACTCGTTTATTCTGATACGGACACACTCCCTACCCTTGGTGACATCTCACAATTTACTGTCGAAACTGTGATTGCCATGACTCAACGACGATAATTGATCAGCAAGTGCGATCGCTGATATTATAGTACAATAGTTCCTAAATTAGAGTTTGTGTTGGGTCTGTTCATTCCACCGATCAGAATATAATAAAATTTTATTGTTATAAGCAATTTAATTTTAAACTCCAAATCTGAGCTAAAAAAACAGTTAAGAATCATTAAGTCTAGTTGAAAATTACTATTAATTACTTCCACGTGCTTGCGTTATTTCAGGGATTTTGTGGTAAAATCAAAATTAATAGCATATGCAATTATGGTATTTTAGTAACTAATTTCAACTAAATATCCGGCAGCAGTGCCACAAATACCTAATACTGCGTTCCCAGTTCCATTATTAACCCGGATATCTCCAAGGGAAGAAAACCGAGAGAAAGCACAAAATTTTTTTCAGCAAAAATACTTGAGTATTTATAACGATTGACAAAAGAAGAACCTTGTGAATTGAGGATAAGCGATCGCTGCTGTTCTAGCAACTGTCTTGATTGTCAAATGCGATCGCCAAACTCCAATTAAATTAAACAACTGCATAAGCTGTATATTTCCGCATTTGGGGAGGTTGAAACCCCATGACAATATCTTCCTTCCCAACCCCTAGATCCACAAGTTCTTGAGCCACTCGCATTTCCGTCATATTTTGCTCAATCCAAATCTTTCCTTTTTTAATATCGAATACCTAAATCAATTTCAAACTTGGTTCCAGCACCTTCCAGCCGCAGGAGATTATCGGTTATCTTCCACTGCTCCTTTTCTAGAGCGATTCTAACCACAGGATGAAATTTATCGTTAGCTGTGATTGTTATTTTTTTTAGTTCACTTACGATTTTAGAAAAATTGAAAACCCATCACTAATAATTTATATTTTGATTACATCTTCGTAAATTTCTGTCATTGTTAGGGTTAAGCTAATAGAATTTAAGTGCAATTTATTATCTTGACCTAAAATTGTCAGTGACCAATTTCCTTGAGAGTCTTTACTATAAACTTCTACTTTAATTTCGTCTTGGGAAACTAATACATATTCTTGTAAACTTTCTAAAGTTCTGTAATTAACAAGTTTTTCTCGTCTATCTGTAGTTTCCGTGCTGGGTGATAGCACTTCTATAATTAAGCAAGGATAATGCAAACAAAAACGGTCAAGGTCATCTGAGTCACAGGTTACAATGACATCGGGATAATAAAATATATTTTTGTTTTGGCTGGTTAGTTGTATATTTACTTTCATATCAGCCATGAAGACGCTACAGGAACCACCTCGTAAATGAGAACGTAGTCTGCTGGCAATATTTAAAGTAATTGTGTTATGTTCCTTGCTACCTCCAGACATGGCGAATATTTGTCCGCAAATGTATTCGTGACGAATTTCGCTGTTTTGTTCTAATTTTAGGTATTCTTCAACGCTGAATATCTGTATGGAGGACTGCATGGTTTTTTGGTCAACTGTTCTTAATGCTGTACTTCTGTTCTCTATTGTGCTACGCTAGTTTCCATCACGTTATTTCAAGTAATCTTGTAAAGTCAAAGCAGGACTCTTTTTTGTAGATTGTTTAGGTTTACTAATTGGAGATGGGGTCGGTTGAATTCCCCGTACTTCTATA
>JASJCY010000236.1 GCA_030065825.1 Nostocaceae cyanobacterium
AGACTAAGTAGGATAATATTCCGACTCCACCTAGAGAAACTCCGTTGATAAATGGTTTGTTGTGTCATATCTTCCACCATTTTCAATCAACCTCACCCCTTCCCCTCTCCGAACTCGCAAAGAAGGGTGTAGAAAAACTGAGTTAATAAATGGTTTGTTGTGTCATTGTCCATTTTCAACAAATATCGAGAAACCGAATCTCTTCTAGACTAAGTAGGATAATATTCCGACTCCACCTAGAGAAACTCCGTTGATAAATGGTTTGTTGTGTCATATCTTCCACCATTTTCAATCAACCTCACCCCTTCCCCTCTCCTTAGTAAGGAGAGGGGTGGCTTTAGCCGGGGTGAGGTTAAGTCTGTATTGCACAAAGCGTGAAAACCGCTATATTCCAACTCCAACTAGAGAAAGTCCGTTGATAAATGGTTTGTTGTGTTATATCTTCCACCATTTTCAATCAACCTCACCCCTTCCCCTCTCCGAACTCTCAAAGAAGGGTGTAAAAAAACTAAGTTAATAAATGGTTTGTTGTGTCATTGTCCATTTTCAACAAATACCGAGAAACCGAATCTCTTCCAGACTAAGTAGGATAATATTCCGACTCCAACTAGAGAAAGTCCGTTGATAAATGGTTTGTTGTGTTATATCTTCCACCATTTTCAATCAACCTCACCCCTTCCCCTCTCCTTACTAAGGAGAGGGGTGGCTTTAGCCGGGGTGAGGTTAAGTCTGTATTGCACAAAGCGTGAAAACCGCTATATTCCAACTCCACCTAGAAAAACTGAGTTGATAAATGGTTTGTTGTGTTATATCTTCCACCATTTTCAATCAACCTCACCCCTTCCCCTCTCCGAACTCGCAAAGAAGGGTGTAGAAAAACTCGGTTATAAAATAAATCGCTATTTTAGAGTTTACTATTTGTAATTCGATCAAAGACAATTCGAGACATTTGGGGAAATACTTTCTTACTCCTTGCATAAGCTGCATCATCTCCAAATATAGCCAAAATGTAGCGATTTTTTGCGGAATTTACATTCACAAAAGCAACTTCCTGACGGGAAAATGAAGTCCAACCCGCTTTAGAAGCAAAAAAAGTAATTTTATTCGCAGGTAAAGATTCTCCCAAAAAACTTTCCACGGGGTTAAAATCTATAGGATTGGGTGGTTGTTTTCGCCAAACTGCTGGATTTATGTCTCTTTTTAGTAATCCTAAATTTTGTTCTAAATATCCTGGTGCAACAGCTTGAGCGCTAACAATTTCATACATTAATCTCGCAGCTTGATATGTGGTGATTCGATTTCGTTGGGGATTGTTAGAATTACCGCGAATTTGTAAATCTGCTCCCTGGGGTTCCTGAATATTTAAATATTCAATAGGAAATGTTTTTTGGCTAATATTTATATTTTTGTATCCAGCTTTTTGAAAAAAATTATTTAACTTTTCTCGGTTATTTTTCCAAGTTTTTAACTGTTCATTATCTAAATTTTTTGCATATGATTGCGTGCCAGTGATTCTGTCTACAATCCGGCTAGCAGCATCGTTATCAGATTTAATAATCATGTCATTTAAATCTTTGTTTATGCTGCTATCAAATGGTATTAATCCTCTTTGAATTTGAGCATTGAGAGCTATCATCCAAAATAATTTGACTACACTTGCTGGATATCTAGCTGTATCTTGTTGATAGTTGGCAATTGTATTTTGATTTAAATCTATTAGTGTTATTGATAATTTTTTAGTAGGTAAATTGTTCTTTTTGGCGTACTTCACTAAATCAGCAACAATTTTACCTAATTTTTCACTTTCTTTCAAGTTAGGAACTGTGCTGACATTGTAGATAAATTCACCAGTATTTTCGCTTATTTCAGCTTGTAAAATTGGTTGAGAATTAGTAATTGGTGTAGAAATTGTGTTAGGTTTTCTAGAAGCTACAGCAGAAGTTTGAGAATTGGTATTAGTTTGGGTGGGGGAATTTTGATTATTTGTGTTTTCAGCGACTAGTGTACCCACTCCAAATGCACCCACAATAATCATGGCTACTAAAGCAATTAGTCCATAAAATTGGAAATATTGCATTGGTATTTGGGGAGATTTCGTTACAAATTGCTGTCTTGAATCATGGAGTTTACGAAAATTATGTTTAGGCATTGTTTTAGGATGTTGTTGGTAAGAATTGATGAATTTAAACTATTTATAAAATTATGATAAAAGAGAGTTTTTTTTAATAAAAACAATTAATTTGCGATATAAGATTACTATTTGATTTTTGTTGGTGTAGCCTGCGCTTGCGCTTAAAAATCTCAGTACACTTTCTGTTCCCTGTTCCCCGTTCCCTACCATCACGAGTAATTTTACAAATCAAACCGGATTCCTATATTTCAACTGTTTCTAAAGCTTAAAAAAACTATTTAATTTATCATAATTCAAGTTATTCTTTTCTGATTTTTACCACACTTTTGTAATCAGATATCTTCGTCTTACCGTCTACATATTCCAAAGAATAACGCACCAGCAAGGTATCAAAAGAAGTATTATCCTTAGCCACTTTGCCATTTTTATAAAGAGTACGTTCTTCCGTGATTACAACTTCTAAAGTCGCCTTATTACCACTAGCAGCAAAATTTTCTACATAATCCAACTTTTGCACACCATAGCTATAGTAAGCATTATTTCTGCGTAACCAATCCACCGAACTTAAACAATCATCTTCTTGAATACCACTAGCAAGGCAGGCATCAGGGTCATCGGTTTTTCTGATATTGTTAACATAGGCTATGCCTGTTAAAAATTCTGTTCCTAAATCTGTTCTATAACCAGGACCAAATATATCTCCTTTACTTCGCATCCATTGCTGCACAACTCTTAGCGCTGCACGTTGTGATATTCGTGCTGTTGATAAAGGTTGAAAAGTTGGAGATGACTGTGGAGTTGAAGTTGGAGTACCTACAGGTTTAGGTGTGGAAGTAACTTTCCCTGACGGTGATGGATTAATTGTCGTGAATTCAGGTTGAGGACTCTGACCAAAAATTCGCATCATCCACAAACCAGCGATTACAATTACACCAATTACACTGCCAATAATTACCGCTTGTTGCCAAGTTCCCAAACCACCAGCAGATAGGGCAACACTTTGTCCATTATTTGCAATGGGAGTGGAAGGAACCGTAGAAGGTGGAGATACATATCCTGCTGACGGGGGAGTAGTAACTGGTGTAGATACAGGTGCTGGAGGTTGCAGTGCAGCTAGCATTTCCTTAGCGCTATAGTAGCGATCGCGCGGGGATTGTTGTACAGCTTTATCTAAAACTGCGGCAAGAGTGGGACTAACATTTACAGCAAAATTCCTCCACATCAATTCCCCTGTACCTGGATCTGTACCTAATTCTGGAGGGATTTTCCCGGTGAGGAGATAAATTGCACTCAACCCTAAACTATAAATATCACTGGAAAATACCGGTCTACCCACAGATTGTTCCATCGGCATAAATCCAGGGGTGCCAATGACAATGGATCTAGTAGAATTCCCAGAGGGAGTCATTACTGTACCCATGGTTTCTTTCACAGCACCAAAATCAATTAAAGCTGGTTTACCATCAGAAAACCGCAAAATGATATTATCCGGCTTGATATCCCGATGCACCATACGGTGACTGTGGACAAAATCCAAAACCGGCAAAATATTAATTAAAATCTCCCTAACCGCACTCTCACTAAATACTCCCTGCTGTTGTACCTTTTGAGTTAAAGTTTGACCCTCAACATACTCCTGAACCAAATAAAATTGACTATTTTGGGAAAAATAAGCATATAAACGAGGAATTTGATCTATGCGATCGCCTAATTCTTCTAAAATTGCAGCTTCCCTTTGAAACCTTTCCTGTACTAATTGGTACACCTGGGGATTGTCTCCCACAGGTTTGAGTTGTTTAATTACACAGCGACGACCAGATGGCATCTGGGTATCTTCCGCTAAAAAAGTTTCCCCAAATCCACCACTTCCCAGTACCCTTAGCACTTTATAGCGATTGTCCAACAGTGTCGGCGTAATCATATTCTACCCATTCAGTCTTCTGATATCAATGTATACAGTCCCTCATTAGGGAATTCCATATATTTATTGAATTTTTTTTGCTGTTGTATAAATTTTCCATTAACAAGAGGTGGGGAATAGGGAATAGGGAATAGGGAATAGATTATACAAGGAACTGTTTTTTGTTCCCCGTTAAGAGTTCCCTACTTTTGCAAGAAGTCTAAATTTTTCTATCCTAAGGGTGATTTTCTTGGCTGCAAAAATGTGTTGAGATACAAGGATATTTATAAATAATTACTTATGGAATCAAGAAAAATTTGATAATTTTGTGTAAATATCCTCATTTGGTGAGGTAAATAGCAAAATATTTGGTAAATTGGTAGAGTTTGAAACCGCTAATTTACTCACAAGGCTGGATTCAGTCAGGGAAATACAAAAATAGTTGGTTATAGATTGGAAGCATGGCAGCGTTGATCGGAAGAGATTTATTAAGCCTGGGAGACCTCAGTCCAACGGAAGTTGAAGAACTTTTGCATATGGCGACTCAGCTAAAATCCCAAAAACTGAAGTTGCAGTGTAATAAAGTTTTGGGTCTGTTGTTTTCCAAAGCTTCCACAAGGACACGGGTCAGTTTTACTGTGGCAATGTATCAGTTGGGTGGACAGGTAATTGACCTCAACCCTAATGTTACCCAGGTTAGCCGAGGAGAACCAATTCAAGATACAGCAAGGGTTTTAGACAGATATTTGGATGTTTTGGCAATTCGTACCTTTGCCCAAGAAGACTTGCAGACCTTTGCAAATTATGCCCAAATCCCCGTGATAAATGCCCTTACAGACCTAGAACACCCTTGTCAGATATTGGCAGACCTAATGACCATTAAAGAGCATTTTGGCAGCCTTGCAGGGTTAACTTTGACTTATGTGGGAGATGGTAATAACGTCGCTAATTCTTTAATGTTGGGTTGTGCTTTGGTGGGAATGAATGTGAGAATCGCCACACCCGATGGATACAAGCCAAATGCAGCCATTACAGAAAAAGCACGTACCATTGCAGCCACAAAAACAGAAGTTACTCTTACCAATGATGCCCAAAATGCTACCAAAGGTTCCCATGTGATTTATACTGATGTTTGGGCAAGTATGGGTCAAGAAGCAGAAGCAGGCGATCGCCTACCAATTTTCCAACCATATCAAATTAATCACCAATTATTGAGTCTTGCTGACAAACAAGCTATTGTTTTACACTGTCTGCCAGCACATCGCGGTGAAGAAATTACTGATGAAGTCATGGAAGGTTCCCAGTCACGAATATGGAATCAAGCAGAAAACCGGATGCACGCCCAAAAAGCTTTACTAGCTAGCATTTTAGGGGCAGAATAAAGAGTTAGTAGGGGCACAGCAGTGCTGTGCCCCTACAGGAGTTAGGAGTTAACCATAAATTCAAAATTAAGTAGTGCAAAGAGATGTTTTTTGTAGTACTAATGTTCTTAGAATGTTAGTATGTTATTTCTGTGGAAATTTATGAAAAAACTCACCGAAGCACAACAAGAATTGTATGATTGGTTAGTGGAATATATTCGCACACACCAGCATTCGCCATCAATTAGGCAAATGATGCAAGCGATGAATTTGAAATCTCCAGCACCAGTTCAAAGTCGCTTAGAACATTTACGCAATAAGGGATACCTGGAATGGAGTGAGGGGAAAGCGCGGACAATTCGCATTTTAAATTTAAAACCTGGTATACCAGTTTTAGGTGCGATTGCAGCTGGAGGACTTATAGAACCCTTTACTGATGCTGTAGAACATGTGGACTTGGGAAATTTATCCTTTCCTCCCAAAACCTATGCTTTGCGGGTAAATGGGGACAGCATGATTGAAGATTCAATTATCGATGGTGATTTAGTATTTTTGCGTCCTGTAGCGGAACCCGATATGCTCAAAAATGGCACTGTTGTCGCTGCTAGAGTGGAGGGATACGGGACAACATTAAAGCGATTTTATCGTCAAGGCGATCGCGTCACTCTTAAACCAGCCAATCCCCAATATAACCCCATAGAAGTACCAGCTATGCAGGTAGAGGTACAAGGTTCTTTAGTAGGAGTTTGGCGTCACTGTCAATAATTACTTGGGTAAAAGGTAAAGGGTAAAAGGTAAAAAGTAAAGGATAAAATCTATTACCTATTACCTATTACCTATTACCTATTACTTATGAAGCTAAAAAAAATCTAAGAAAGCATAAAACTTCAAGCATTTCTTTCTTGTGGTACGGGCGTCTCGCCCGTCCAAAATATACAATTTTTATGCAAAAAAGCTTATCAATTACCAATTCCCAATTACCTATTACCTATTATTTATGAAGCTAAAAAACATCTAAGAAAGCATAAAACTTCAAGCATTTCTTTCTTGTGGTACGGGCGTCTCGCCCGTCCAAAATATACAATTTTTATGCAAAACAACTTACCAATTACCAATTCCCAATTCCCAATTCCCAATTATTTATTATTTATTATTTATGAAGCTAAAAAACATCTAAGAAAGCATAAAACTTCAAGCATTTGTTTCTTGTGGTACGGGCGTCTCGCCCGTCCAAAATATACAATTTTTATGCAAAACAACTTACCAATTACCAATTCCCAATTCCCAATTCCCAATTCCCAATTCTCTCTTTAATTCAATGTATATAATCAGAAATCAAGTTAATTCAACACCTATTTTTAAATTAAAAGTTCCTTTTGTAGGGGAAAATAAGGATAGTTATCAAACTCAACAATCATTATTACCGGGATGTCCAAAAATACCCCCATCTTTGCAATTACGACAATATCAACGCCAAGCAATAAATAGCTGGTTTGCTAATAATGGTAGGGGAACTTTAAAAATGGCGACAGGTAGTGGTAAAACTATCACTGCTTTGGCAATTACCTGTGAATTATACAAGCAAATTAACTTGCAAGTATTAATTGTGATTTGTCCTTATCGCCATCTTGTAACTCAATGGGCACGAGAATGTGAAAAATTTAATTTAAAGCCTATTTTAGCCTTTGAAAATATCCATAATTGGCAAAGTAAACTGGCTACACAACTTTATAATGTCCGTTCTGGTTTGCAACAATTCCTAACGGTAATTGTAACTAATTCCACTTTTATTACTGAGGGGTTTAAATCCCAATTTAAGTATTTACCAGAAAAAACTTTAATTATTGGGGATGAGGCACATAATTTAGGTTCACCCAAATTAGAAGAAAGTTTACCCCGTCGTGTAGGATTGCGACTAGCACTATCGGCGACACCAGAAAGATATTTTGATGAGGCTGGTACCCAATCTTTATTTAGTTATTTTGGAGCAGTTTTACAACCAGAATTTACTTTAAAAGATGCTATTAGTCAAGGTGCTTTAGTAAATTATTTTTATTATCCTATTTTAGTAGAATTGACTACAGCAGAAAGCGTTGCTTATGCTAAATTAACACAAAAAATTGGTAGGACACTATTGTATAAAAACCAAGATAATTTAGAATTAGTAGAATGGGAAGAAAATGAAGATGTCAAGAATTTATTAATACAAAGAGCGAAAATAATTGGGGGAGCAGAAAATAAATTAAAGGCTTTGCGGGAATTAATGAAAACTCGCAGGGAGACTACTCATACACTTTTTTATTGTAGCGATGGTTCCCAAGAAATAGGACAGCATTATAATAGCTTACATCAACTGAAAGCTGTTGCCAAAATTTTAGGAGTGGAATTAGGTTATAGAATTGCTACTTATACAGCCGAAACACCTTTAAAAAAAAGAGAAATTTTACGTCGTCAATTTGAAAGTGGAGAATTACAGGGTTTAGTTGCAATTCGCTGTTTAGATGAAGGAGTAGATATTCCGGCAATTCAAACTGCTGTAATTTTAGCAAGTTCTGGTAATCCTCGTCAGTTTATTCAGCGACGAGGACGGGTTTTACGTCCCCATCCTAACAAGGAACGCGCCACTATATTTGATATGATTGTTTTACCACCAGATTTAGATAGAAGCACTTTAGAAGTGGAACGCAATCTATTAAAAAAAGAATTGCGGAGATTTGTAGAATTTGCTGATTTAGCTGATAATGCAGGGTCAGCAAGAATAAAATTACTAGACTTACAAAAGCGATATAATTTGATGGATGTTTAATATATAAGTAAATGGTAAGTAGTCGAATCAAAATAATATTAATTGTTGAAATTAGGGAATAGGGAATAGTAAGGTATTGAAGATTTTTACATTTTTTAGCTCAATAAAAAAATTATGTGCAGTTACTTAAATGGTAAGCTAAAGCGCAAATAAAAATTGCATATTCAATTTTGCTGTAATTCTTGTGGGATGGGCATCCCTGCCTGTCCTTTAAGATAAATTAGTCTAACTCTTGTGGGATGGAGAGCAGCGCGTTGCGGACCCAGTCACGTGCGCGGGTTTCCCGCGTTGAGTGAACTGGCGTTGGGGTTCCCCCCGTTGTAGCGACTGCGGGGCATCCCTGCCCGTCCAAATATTTAATTTAGGTGCTTTTTAGCTTACCAATTACCAATTACCAATTACCCATTACCAATTACCAATTACCCATTACCAATTACCAATTACCCATTACCAATTACCAATTACCAATTACCAATTACCCATTACCAATCACCCATTACCTATTACTAAAAAGAAGACAATAAATCACTCCAATATAATTCAGGACGAGATTTCTGTAACTGAAAACCGAGTTTGCTAGCAGCGAGTCGCAACCATCCACGGGGATGGGGTAATCCCCACAAAGCCAATCGTCTCTGTTTGAGAACCTCTGCAAGGGTAAATGGTTGAATATACTTTGTAACTTCAGCTAAACATTCAGGAGGCTTTTGGTTAAACTCTATTTCTAAGAAGCGAATTGTCCGCAGTAGAGACAAAAAATGCTCTGCATCTGGCATTAATTTTTTGATTCTCTCCAACTCAAGGGATGATCCCCACTTGCGCAAAACAAATGCTATATCCACAATCCAACATAGCATTGGACCAATCTCTGGACGATGTCCATCCAAATGTACGCTTAAATGAACTAACATGGCATTTGGTTCTAGTACTGGCAATGATATTATTTGGACATGTTGTGGCTTCAGATTTGTTGTCAAATTCATTGATTCTTTGCCTTCAAACAAGCGGACGCGATGGTGAACATCACAAAATATTCCCATTTGGTTAGCAAAGTACACAGCGTCTTCTGTATCTTTGTCGTGTTGTGGCTCAAACCCCAATGATTTAAAGGCTGCACTTATCTGTTCCATCTCCGAGGCTGGAATAGCAAAGTCAATATCCTCCATTATTCGCGTACCGGGAGCAGGATAGAAACTATCAGCCAATACCACACCCTTCCAGAGTACGGGGTGGAGATTACGCTCATACATAGCTTTCAAAAGACCATCCAATGTCAGCAGTAAGAAGGTATTTTTGACCCGCGTTTTACCATATTCAGTTTCCATTTTGTCAAGAATGGGAGACGGTACAGCATCGGTCAAACCGTGAGCTTGTAAGGAAAAAAATACCAGTGGAATTAGCCGGTGTAATCTCAGAGTCTCCAGAGTAAATTCCCACTCTAGGTCAGTAGCATCACGTAGTTTTTCCCTTGCTTTGACAGACCAGTCAGACTCAATTATTGCCAGGGATGTATAGACTAGGGTATGAAATAAAGTGGTCATATCAATTCTGTCTCTGTGAGGATTGGTCAAGGATAAAGATGGGTCAGTAGAAATATAAGGATTGGGTTACAAATGGTACTCACTCGTCTCACTCTCACTCGTTTCCAGGCTCAGCCTGGAAACGCATTTTAGGGAGGCTCTGCCTGCCATCAATTCTGGAGGCAGAGCCTCCTTAAAATCCATTACAAGGTAAAACCTTGTAACGAGGGAACCAGGGAGAGGGATTCACTCGTTTGCAGGCTGAGCCTGGAAACGCATTTTAGGGTGGGCTGCTGCCTGCCATCAATTCTGGAGGCAGAGCCTCCTTAAAATCCATTACAAGGTAAAACCTTGTAACGAGGGAACGAGGGACAACGAGGGACGAGGGAGAGGGAACGAGGGACTGGGTGAGTATAGATTGTTTATTATACAAGAATTGGGTTAGCTATATGGCAAGAGTTTGGGGCAATTTAAAGCTCTTAGTATTAGCTGTGCCATGGACAATATGTGATTCTACTATCTTGACTAAATCAGGTAATAGTGCTAGGTTACGAGGTCGGTTGAGACGATAGAGAGTACATTCTTGCACGAGGCTTATACACTGGAAAAAGTGTTGTGCGTCTGGTGAATGAAATAAGGTTGCAGGACGGGAGTGACGGGATAATTCTACTACGGCTTCCTGGGGTTTGAGGGGTTCAATACTAAATTCGGGGCTAGAATTAAGTACATAAATGCGACGAATTGGCAATGGGTCAACAGAAAATCCCTGCCTTGGACGATAGCCTCGTTTCTCCCCGGATGGATGCACTAACGGTAGGGATTCAAAGTCATATCCTAGGGTAGTAGCGATTTCTTTACCTAGTTTAATCTGGGGAAATCCAGGGGTGATTGTAGCTGTCTGTTTACCCAAGTTTACAGGAGCAACATCATCGGTAATCATGTTATATCCATGGGTATGGAAAGCAGCAGCAGTTGAAGATTTACCCTCACCGGATACTCCCAAGAAAGCAACGGCACTACCATTGATGTTAACTACACTAGCATGGAGTACTAGTAGCCCTCTTTGATAGAGCAAAATTCCCATGATAGTGCCAACCAGATAAAAACCAAGAAGTTCTGAGGATACATCTGGTGCTGGGATAATTTGGATCTGATTTCCCTCCTTCACCAGAAAGAGTCCCACATCTTTGACATAAAAATGTGCCTCTTCTCGGTTCAGCTTCAGACACAAAGGTTGTTCTATAGCAGCTTGTGGTAAATAGTCTGTTAAATGGCGATCGCTTTCTATGGTCAAGGTGACATCACATCCCACTTCTGCTTCGATAAACTCTGGAATGGGGATGTCAGACTGAATTCCTAAACCATAAGCAAAGTATGAAAACATTTTTTGCCCTCCTTACTCCAGTAACAGCTATACAAGTATACTTTTAAACTGATTAACAAAGAAATAGTAAATAGTTTCTGGGATGAATAAATTATTATTTTAGATATAGAGACGTTGCATTGCAACATCTCTACAAACTTCCTTGGTAATTAGGTAGACTTTCCGAAAAAGAGCATAGAATACATAGCTCATTTGCGGAAAGGTCTAGTTATTTGACCTCAACTGGAGTTATGGTCTAGGACTCAAACTCTAGATGGATGTGTAGTCAGAAGCAGTAGAAGTACTACCACCAAAGGTAAAGTAGATCCCGTCTCCACTACCCCCAGTAGTTTTATTCTTCTGGGTCAGGTTTTCAACACTACCGTAAACAGTGATTTTTGGTGCATTCCAAGTTTTCTTCATGGTTTTTTGTTCTTCCTTGTGTTCAATGTGTTCAAAAAGTCTTCAACTAAGTTGAAGGCACTTCGATATAGAGTGCTTGAATAAGTAATTCGCATAAGGAATGGTAACACTAGATACAACACTGATAACAATCAAAACTTTAATGATAGTGAGTCAGATTTAATATAAATAGGACTTACGCAAGCGTCACAAAATTCTGGTAACTGGCACACATACTTCAATTTGAAATAAAACTCTATGTTCCTTGATTTATAGGCATTATAGATAAATCACTACTATGTGACAGTTTTAGGGTAAATGTGCCAGT
>JASJCY010000237.1 GCA_030065825.1 Nostocaceae cyanobacterium
TGTTAACTTAACCCCCAAGGAAATTAATTTCCTTGCTCACAAACAAAGTCATCTCAAAGATGACTAAATAACCAAGATTTTATTTAGTCTACTTAACTAGACTTGGTTTATAAGCGTTGAAATTTATTTCAAGGTGGGTGAAGATACTAACAGATAAGCCATCGGTTTTTTAACCCAGGTGCAACTTACAGCAGTTTTCATATATTTCCACCACATCTACTGTAGGGATGAGACCAATGCTTATACGAGGTGTCAACTTAACCCCCAAGGAAATTAATTTCCTTGCTCACAAACAAAGTCATCTCAAAGATGACTAAATAATCAAGATTTTATTTAGTCTACTTAACTAGACTTGGTTTATAAGCGTTGAAATTTATTTCAAGGTGGTTGAAGATACTAACAGATAAGCCATCGGTAGCTTAAGTTTACAGGTTTAGCTTACAGGTTTATCCTAGGGTTTTAGCAATGCTAAAACCCTACAAAATGGTCTATTTACCTGAAAATTGTTGTCAAATTTGGGATGCTATCCAATCAGATTAATAATCCCACTTCCAATTGACAATTTCAGGTTTATCGATACCATGCTCAAAAGCATGGTGTTGGTGTTCAATAATTGCGTTCTTCATCCGTTCTTTTACGTAAGCCGCTGCTGATTGCAATTTGGGAACCCTATCAATCACGTCAATCACTAGATTAAAGCGATCAATTTGGTTCTCAATTGCCAATTCTAGGGGTGTATTAATGTTACCAATCTCTTTGTAACCACGCACATGAATCCGATGTTGGTTTGTACGGCGATAGGTAAGCTTGTGAATCAACCAGGGATAACCGTGGAAGTTGAAGATAACTGGCTGGTCGGGGGTAAATAAGGTGTCAAAATCAGTATGGGATAAACCGTGGGGATGCTCGCTATCTGGCATCAACTTATACAGGTCTACCACATTGATAAATCTGACCTTCAATTCTGGGAACTCTTGCCGTAAAATTGCTGTTGCTGCTAAGGACTCCATGGTGGGAATATCACCACAGCAAGCCATAATTACATCCGGTTCGTCCGGTTCAGTACCACAATCATCATTACTTGCCCATTCCCAAATGCCAATTCCCTTGGAACAGTGCTGGATGGCTTCTTCCATGGTCAAATATTGCAGGTGGGGTTGTTTGTCAGCAACAATGACATTAATGTAATCCCGGCTACGTAAACAGTGGTTTGCTACGGAAAGCAAACAGTTAGCATCGGGGGGTAAATAAATGCGGGTGACATGGGGGCTTTTGTTGGTTACCACGTCCAAGAAACCGGGGTCTTGATGGCTAAAACCGTTATGATCCTGCCGCCAAACAGTGGAGGTAATCAGCATGTTGAGGGAGGAAATAGGAGATCGCCAAGGTAGATGGCGACAAGCCTGTAGCCATTTGGCATGTTGGTTAAACATGGAGTCAATCACGTGGACAAAGGCTTCGTAGGAAGCAAAGAAACCATGGCGTCCTGTGAGTAAATAAGCTTCTAGCCAGCCTTCTAAGGTATGCTCGCTTAGCATTTCCATCACCCGTCCTGCGGGAGCCAATTCTCCCCCATCGGCATCTTCTGGTAAATATTCTCCCATCCACACCTTTTTGCTGGCTTCATAGACCGCTTGCAGGCGATTGGAAGCTGTTTCATCGGGACCAAAGACGCGAAAATTATGGGGATTTCTAGATATAACATCCCGGAGAAAGTAACCCAAAATCTTGGTATTTTCTACTTCTGTGCTTCCTGGCTTGGATACATCAACTGCATAGTCCCGGAAGTCGGGTAGAATCAGCGCTTTACGTACCAAACCACCATTAGCGATGGGATTAGCACTCATGCGACGGTTTCCAGTGGGGGCTAGTGCTTTGAGTTCGCTAATCAAGCTACCATTGGCATCAAATAACTTCTCTGGTTGGTAGCTGCGCATCCACTCTTCTAGTAGTTGCAAATGTTCGGGATTCTTGTGTATACTCCCCATGGGTACTTGGTGTGCTCGCCAGAACCCTTCGACTTTGTGACCATCAACTTCTCCAGGACATGTCCAACCCTTGGGCGATCGCAATATGATCATGGGCCAGAGGGGACGTTTGGCTACACCACTACTACGGGCTTCCTGCTGAATTTTTTTAATCTCTTGAGTGCAGTGTTCCATGGTAGCAGCCATTGCTTGGTGCATACTTTCTGGATCTGAACCTTCCACAAAGTAAGGGGTGTAACCATAGCCTTTGAATAAATTTTCTAATTCTTCGTGACTGATGCGAGACAAAATTGTGGGATTAGCAATTTTGTAGCCGTTGAGGTGCAAAATCGGTAATACTGCACCGTCAGTGATGGGATTGACAAATTTGTTGGAGTGCCATGCTGTAGCCAACGGACCTGTTTCTGCTTCTCCATCTCCGACGACACAAGCAACAATTAAATCGGGGTTATCGTATACTGCACCGTAGGCATGGGATAAGCTATAACCCAACTCACCCCCTTCATGGATAGAACCAGGGGTTTCCGGGGTGCAATGGCTGCCAATACCCCCAGGAAAGGAGAATTGCTGGAAGAATTTTGCCATTCCTTCCTCGTCTTGGCTTTTATCGGGGTAAACCTCGGAGTAAGTACCTTCTAGGTAAGTAGGGGCAAGTATTCCTGGGGCACCATGTCCCGGACCTGTCATATAAATCATGTCCAGGTCGTATTTTTTAATTAGTCTGTTCAGGTGAATGTAAATAAAGCTTAAACCAGGACTAGTACCCCAGTGTCCCAACAAGCGTCGTTTAATATGTTCTGGTTTTAAGGGTTCCTTTAGCAGGGGGTTTTCTTTTAAGTAAATCATGCCCACTGCTAGATAATTACAAGCTTGCCAGTAAGCATGGATTTTTTGCAATTCTTCTGCACTTAAAGGTGTGCCTTTGATTGTTGCCCTTGCAGTTCCAAAGCTGCTAAGGTCGGTTTGATTTGTTGATTTTTCCGGAGTTGCGACCATAATTTTATTCTCTAGGTGAATTTTAAGATTCAATCTCAATTTTGGGCTTGATGCCATCAAAATGTTTGCTAAATTTCCTGGTAGAAATTCCAGGCTAATACATTCCCATTATCAAGATTTGCTTGCATTTGAGCTATACAGCATTTGCTGTATCAATAGTGGTAAAATTTTTCCGTTGCAAATGTCACCAAATATTCAACTTGAACAGTTACATTCTATTATTACAACTTTTGATAATCTAAAACCAGCATAAAGTATCTACAGCTATTCATGTAATTTACTTGTTTATGTCTGTAGGCATATTATTTTTTAACTATAGACCGAAAAATATGCTTCTTTTGGTAGATTTATGTTGACGGAGTTTGCATATATTTCATGATTTTATCATCCAATGTTAATCATAATCAAATATTTATATTCATACTATAGGAATCCGGTTTGATTTGTAAAATTACTCGTGATGGTAGGGAACGGGGAACTCTTAACAGGGAACAGAAAGTGTACTGGGATTTTTAAGCGCAAGCGCAGGCTACGCCAACAAAAATCAAATAGTAATCCTATATCTATTGAAAATGTTAAAAAGTTCTTATTAATTAGATTGGAAATTTTGATATATATAGACTTTTGTCTGACAGTAATGTAATTGGAGGTTAAAATCTAGTTAAATTTTGGCTAAATAATTAAAAATAACAAAACTCGAAATATCAACAAATATTTTCTGAAATTTAGCAATCTATCAAAAGTAGAGTTTTTTCCACATGGGAGATAATTTCATACCCTATAGATGGTAGATATTCCCAGAAATAAAAAGCTATTATCATTATTGTTGTTGCTATAAAGTAAGGGTTATAGAGGATAATTTTCGCAATAATCATGCGGTAGTCAATAAAATACCTCTTTGGAAATGAGATATCAACCCTGAGTGCACAAGGGTTTTACATTCTTTTTCACCAGATGTCTAAAGAATAAAACCTTTACCAATAACACAAGGTTAAACTATGCAGACTCCAACAACACAAATACAGATAGAGGACGATCGCACTGGCTTAAGTATCGAAACTCTCAAACGTGCTTTAGCTGATAACCTGTTTTATATCCAAGGTAAATTTCCGCAAATCGCCACTGAAAATGATTATTATATGGCACTTGCCTATACGGTGCGCGATCGCTTGCTGCAACGCTGGCTAACTACGACTAAGACTTACTTGAAGCAAGAAGTGAGAGTGGTTTGCTACCTGTCGGCAGAGTTCCTCCTTGGACCTCATCTGAGTAATAATTTAATTAATCTAGGAATCTACGACCAAGTACGTCAAGCGGTGGCAGAATCAGGGTTAAACTTGGATGAATTGCAAGCATGGGAAGAAGAACCAGGTTTAGGTAATGGGGGATTGGGGAGACTGGCTGCTTGCTTTTTGGACTCCCTATCTACCCTAGAAATTCCGGCAATTGGTTACGGTATTCGCTACGAATTTGGCATTTTTGACCAAGAAATTGAAGATGGTTGGCAAGTAGAAATCACAGATAAATGGCTCAAATACGGTAACCCTTGGGAAATTCCCCGTCCAGACTCCTCTGTTGAAGTTCAGTTTGGTGGACGCACAGAGGCTTATACTGATGAAGATGGACGGTATCGGGTACATTGGATTCCTGATACTGTAGTTAAGGGCATCCCTTATGATACACCTATCCTCGGTTATGGTGTGAATACCGCTAATACCCTGCGTTTGTGGAAAGCAGAAGCACCCGAATCTTTTGATTTTCAACGCTTTAATGTTGGAGACTACTACGGTGCAGTGAATGAAAAAATCGTGTCGGAGAAGATTAGTAAGGTTCTTTATCCCAATGATGAACCAGTTGAGGGTAAGCAGTTACGTTTAGAGCAACAATATTTCTTTGTTTCCTGTGCCTTACAGGATATGATCCGTATATACAAAAAATATACAAAGTTAAGTTTAGAAACCTTTCACGAAAAATTTGCAGTACAACTCAATGATACCCATCCCGCTATCGGTGTTGCAGAGTTAATGCGACTGCTGATAGATGAAAATGGTATGAATTGGGAACTAGCTTGGCAGATTACCCAGAATACCTTTAGCTATACCAATCATACCCTACTACCAGAAGCTTTGGAAAAATGGTCTTTGGGTTTATTTGGTAGGCTGTTACCCCGACATTTAGAAATTATCTACGAAATCAATCGCCGTTTTCTCGACCAAGTGCGGATGAAGTACATCGGAGATATCGGTAAGGTTTCTCGTTTATCCCTAATTGATGAAACTGGGGAAAAATATGTGCGCATGGCAAATCTGGCTTGTGTGGGTAGTCATGCAATTAACGGAGTTGCCCAGTTACATACAGAACTTCTTAAACAAACTGTATTAAGGGACTTCTACGAACTATATCCGCAAAAGTTCAGTAATAAGACTAATGGGGTGACTCCCCGACGGTGGATGGTGTTGAGTAATCCAGAGTTATCTAATTTGATTACTGAAAAGATTGGTAATAACTGGATTAGCCATTTAGAAGATTTGAGACAACTAGAAACCTTTGTAGATGATGGACAATTCCAAGCAGCATGGAGGGAAGTTCAACAAACCAAAAAACAGCAATTAGCAGAGATTATCCGACAACGCACAGGAATTAAAGTTGATCCCACTTCCATGTTTGACGTTCAAGTCAAACGCATTCATGAATATAAGCGACAACACCTGAATGTATTGCATATTATCACCTTATACCATCGCCTCAAACAAAATCCTGACTTAGAAATTGCACCACGAACATTTATTTTTGGTGGTAAAGCTGCACCAGCATACTTTATGGCAAAGTTGATCATTAAATTTATCAACTCCGTAGGAGAAGTGATTAACAACGATCCTGATGTAGGCGATCGCCTCAAGGTGGTATTTGTACCAGACTACAATGTTACCAATAGTCAGCCTGTATATCCAGCAGCGGATCTTTCAGAACAGATATCTACAGCAGGTAAAGAAGCCTCTGGAACTGGAAATATGAAATTTTCCATGAATGGAGCATTGACAATTGGCACATTAGATGGTGCTAATATCGAAATCCGCGAGGAGGTAGGAGAAAAAAACTTTTTCCTGTTTGGATTGACAGCACAAGAAGTACAAGAATTAAAGCGCAAGGGATATCATCCTTGGGATTACTATCAAAATAATCAACAACTACGGGAAGTAATAAATCTGGTTTCTGACGGATACTTCTCCCACGGAGACACAAATCTTTTCAAACCCTTGATTGATTCATTGCTGTACGACGATTCCTATATGCTACTAGCAGATTATCAATCTTACATAGATTGCCAGGATAGAGTCAGTCAAGCTTATCAGGATCAACCCAACTGGACTCGGATGTCCATTTTAAATACCGCTCGTATTGGTAAATTCTCCTCAGACCGAGCAATTCAAGAATACTGCCAAGATATCTGGCATATCAAACCCGTTGAGGTTCAATTACGAGAATATACTGGCGTAGTTGATAAATTAAGTACTTAAATCCCCCCTCAACCAGAACCCCGATTTATCCCATAAATTGGGGTTTAACAACAGTTTGATACTTTTACGAAACAGGGAAATCAAGAACAAAAAAATGAGTTTAACCCTATATTTCCAAAAGACATGGAGAAACATTTTACAGTCGCACAGGTGGCTATTGTGGTGAACTAGATCCGGAATTAACACCAGCAGGGGTACAGATAGCAGAAGCCTTTGCAGATGCCTACCAAAAATTACCTTGGAATGCTGTTTATGTTAGTCCCATGAAGCGCACTATTGCCACAGCCAAACCTCTGTGTGAGACTATTGGCATAGATATGCAACTGCGGTCAGGATTAAAAGAAATCCGATATGGAAAATGGGAAGATAAAACCGCAGATTTCGTCAAACAAAACCACGAACAGGACTACATTCGTTGGATGACCGAACCAGCATGGAATCCACCCACAGGGGGAGAAACAGCAGTCCAAGTTGCTAGTCGTGCTTCCTTGGTTGTTTCCGAAATTAAAGAAAAACACACCAACGGCAATGTGCTGGTTGTCTCCCATAAAGCCACCATTCGCATAATCCTTTGTAACCTATTGGGGATTGACTTAGGACGTTACCGCGACCGCATTGATATGCCTGCTGCTTCCATTAGTGTAGTTAAATTTGGTCTGTATGGACCATTGTTGCAACGGCATTGCTGAATTAAGGGATGAATATCAGTGGGGTAGGCAGCGTTCGACTGAACTCATGCCGAAGTCTTGCCTGCTTGGTGAAATACAAGGGACAAGCAAGATGCTCCGCAGTCGCTATAACGGGGGGAACCCCCGCAACGCGCTGCTCTCCATCCCACAAAACCATCAAAATCATCCCGCATTTATCCAACGCCAAAATCTGAGTTATAGCGCTTTTCAATTAGACATCTGGTGAAAAAGAATGTAGAGACGCGATATATCGCGTCTCTACAGGGGTTCTGGTTGACGCATATGTAATTTCCAAAGATGTCTATTGGATGGAATACACTCAGAACCTCACCCCCTTCCCCTCTCCTTACTAAGGAGAGGGGTGGCTTTAGCCGGGGTGAGGTTCAGGTCGGTATTGCACAAAGGGTGAAAACCGCTATATTCCTACACTACGCAACTCAATTCCCCAGCTTTTTGGGTAAAGCGGATATTCTCTCGATAGTCAACGGGACAATCTATGACTGCGGGTACATCCTGGGCTAAAGCTTCTTTGAGAATAGGAACTAAATCTGTTGCAGCTTCTACCCTGTAACCTTTTAAACCCATACTTTCCGCTAATTTAACGAAATCAGGATTACCAAAATGCACAAAAGAGGATTGTCCTTGACCAAATTGATTTTCTTGCTTCCATTCAATTAAACCATAGCCACCATCATTGAAAATTAGGGTGACAAAAGAAGTTCCAACACGCAAAGCGGTTTCTAATTCCTGGCAATTCATCATAAAACCGCCATCCCCAGTAGCCGCTACAATTTTGCGATCGGGATACACCAGTTTAGCTGCTAATGCACCAGGAATGGCAATCCCCATGGCGGCAAAACCATTAGAAATTATACAAGTATTCGGACTGTGACAGTGATAGTGACGGGCAATCCACATTTTATGGGCACCGACATCAGATATTACAATGTCTTCTGGTCCCATTACTTGTCGCAAGTCATAAATTAATTTTTGGGGCTTAACGGGAAATCCATCATCACTGGCATACAGTTCGTAATCTGAACGAATATTAGACCTTAAATTAATGGCGTAGGGATTGGGTTTACCTTGTCTGTCTGCTAATTTTAAAATTTCAGTCAGGGAATCAGAAATATCACCTACAACTTCCACAATAGGAATATAACTGCTGTCAATTTCCGCCGCATTTGCCCCAATGTGAATAATCGGAATATTACCATTAGGATTCCATTTTTTCGGCGAAAATTCAATCAAATCGTAGCCGATAGCAATCACTAAATCGGTATTATCAAATCCACAGGTAATAAAATCCCGCAACTGTAAACCTACTGACCATAAAGCCAAAGGATGAGTATAAGGAATTACGCCTTTCCCCATAAAAGTATTGGCAACTGGAATATTCATCTGGGTGACAAATTGGGTGACAGCATCGCTAGCTTGAGCGCGGATGGCACCATTACCAACTAAAATTATAGGGTTAACTGCTTGGGAAATTGCCGCTGCTGCTGCCCGAATACTGGCAAAAGAGGCATAGGTTTTTTCAATATGATCCCGATGTAAGGGTTTGCCTTCTACAGGCATAGCGGCGATATTTTCCGGCAAATCGATGTGAACTGCACCGGGTTTTTCACTTTGCGATCGCTTAAATGCTTTGCGTACTACTTCCGGTGTAATACTGGGACGGACAATTTGTTTATTCCACTT
This sequence comes from Nostocaceae cyanobacterium, assembly GCA_030065825.1. Lineage (GTDB taxonomy): Bacteria > Cyanobacteriota > Cyanobacteriia > Cyanobacteriales > Nostocaceae > JASJCY01. Next base: position 8,893 of record JASJCY010000237.1, read on the forward strand.
AGTTACCGGGGCAAACATCGCCACCAAATCTAAGTATTGATGGGATTCAATGTGCATTCTATCGGTTCCCACCTGCCCAGTAATTGCCACTAAAGGGGCACCATCGAGGTTAGCATCTGCTACCCCAGTCATTAAGTTAGTAGCCCCGGGACCAAGTGTAGAAAGACACACCCCTGCTTTTCCTGTCAAGCGTCCATATACATCCGCCATAAATGCTGCACCCTGTTCATGACGGGTAGTAATAAACTGAATGGAAGAATTTTTCAATGCCTCCAAAACGTGCAGGTTTTCTTCACCAGGGAGTCCGAAAAGGTATTCTACTCCTTCATTTTCTAAACACTTTACCAAAAGTTCCGCAGTGTTCATTTTTTATTTTGATCCTTTGTTATTCTTTGCCGTTTTGATAATAATTAGAACTTAGGCAATTGCATAACCAATCAACTATGAAATAGGGATTTACAAATATGAAAAATTTCCTTTATCTAGATAATTGTGAATTTATACATGCCTTAGTCCTAGTATTTGACCACATTCTCTATGATGCTTTATTTTTCTCTTATTTGGGTGTGTTTGATCTCACTCCCTAGTGATTTTAAATGGTATAATATAATACCTGACACAGGCAGCAGTCCACAGGAAAATGGATTCCTCATCTGGGGGCAAGAGTTCCATCCCTACAAAGTTTTGGGCGCAAGCCGCAACGCCCCTACTGGCGCAAGCCGCAGCGCCCCTACTGTGTGCCTCCTTATTTCACCCACACGGTTTTAGCATTGACGAATTCCTGTATACCTTGGATACCTAATTCTCTGCCATACCCAGAACGTTTAATACCACCAAAGGGTATACGGGGATCGGATTTCACCATGCCATTAATAAATACTGCACCTGCTTCGAGTTCCTCAATTAAGCGCTTTTGTTCTTGAGGATCGTTTGTCCAAGCGCTGGCACCCAAACCAAAGGGTGTATCATTAGCAAGTTTAATAGCAGCATTTATATCTGGAACCCGGAATAACATCGCCACTGGACCAAAAAATTCTTCTTTAGCTATGGGATGTTCTGGAGGAATATCTGTAATCAGGGTAGGTAAATAAAAGTAACCAGGCATATCAGCCACAACATGTCCACCCAAAAGGACTTTTGCCCCATTTTGCACGCATTTTTGGACTTGTTGGTCTAAGTCTTGGAGAATTTTCCCTGTAGCCAATGGTCCGATGTTGGTGTCTGGCTCCATGGGATCGCCGACTTTTAGGGATTGGAATTTTTCTAATAGTAGCTGTTCAAATTTATCGGCGATGGTTTCAGCGACAATAAAACGTTTTGCTGCTATACAAGATTGCCCATTATTTAACATTCGCGCTGTGGTTCCGGTAGCAACTGCTGCCTCGATATCAGCGCTTTCTAACACTATAAATGGGTCGCTGCCACCCAATTCCAAAACTACTTTTTTAATTTCTTGTCCTGCTGCTGATGCTAGGGATGCCCCTGCGGGTTCACTTCCTGTGAGTGTAGCTGCCTTGATGCGGTCATCTGCCATCAATCCCGCAACTTTTGCACCGGGTATCAACAAAGTTTGTAATACACCTTGGGGAAAACCTGCCTTACGGACAATTTCCTCAATCATTAAGGCACATTGGGGCACATTGGAAGCGTGTTTGACTAGTGCCACATTTCCTGCCATTAAGGCTGGTGCAGCAAATCTGAACACTTGCCAGAAAGGGAAATTCCATGGCATAACTGCTAAAATTACTCCCAATGGTTGATAGCGGATAAAACTTTGACTAGCATCAGTTTTTGCCTGCACATCAGCCAGAAACTTAGGGGCATTTTCGGCATAATAGCGACATACCCAGGCGCATTTTTCCACTTCACCGATGGCACTTTTATAAGTTTTGCCCATTTCCAGGGTCATCAACTTGGCAAATTCGGCTTTTTCCTTATCTAGGATGTCAGCACATGCTTCCATCCATTGCGATCGCTCACCGAAAGTATTTTTACGGTATTTTTCAAAAGCTTGTTGCGCCAAATCTAACTTAGCTGCAATTTCGGTGTCATTAAGTGCTTCAAAACTTTTGATTAATTTCCCAGTGGCAGGATTAATTGTGGAGATAGCCATTATCTATCCTCCGATTATAAGTTATTTTCAAGTAGCATTCCGCTTTTACAGTGTAATTCAGTCAGCTACTATTTAAATTTTAGTCTTTATTTTTTGGCTTATTTTGTAATTGTTAAAGATTCTCAATGTTTCCGTAAATGTCCTAAAAAAAACAAGAAATAGAGGCAAACAAGACTTAACACCTAATTGACTGACAAATTTTTTTGATGTAGGTTGGGTTGTAGCTTGCTTAAGCGGAGGGGTAGCATGTAGACGCGCAAGACAGGTCATGGCTTAGAGTATGCGTAAGCATTGCCGTAGGCTAGAAGTGCGGCTTTGAGCAGAGTAACCCAAGAACCGCAACCGATTGCGTTGGGTGGAGGGGCTACGAAATTTCAACACTTCCAAGACTTTTGTCAGTCAACCAGGACTTAACACACACCTTGCTGACGCCGTGTTAATATATAGGGCACGGCATCTGGAATTTCTGGGTATATAAAGTAACTTTGCTGACGCCGTGCCCCTACAGACACCCTGTCTTTTATCAATTACCAATTAACCATAACTTGCACCATTCTCAAGAAGAGCCATAGATTCCTATGTTCTGGTTACCAGCGTCACGCTGGTAACTAGGGGAGTTGAGGCTCTGCCTTTTGGTTATCATTTTTGGAAGTGCAAGTTGTTAATATATAGGGCACGGCATCTGAAAATTCTCGGTATATAGAGTAACTTTGCTGACGCCCTATAGGGCACGGCATCTGAAAATTCTCGGTATATAGAGTAACTTTGCTGACGCCCTATAGGGCACGGCATCTGA
>JASJCY010000032.1 GCA_030065825.1 Nostocaceae cyanobacterium
GTTTTCACTTGGATAGAATACAGATGAACCTCACCCCCTTCCCCTCTGTTGCAAGTTCGGAGAGGGGTGTCCGCAGGACGGGGTGAGGTTCCCTCGTGTATTGGACTCAACTGAAAAGCGCTATATAGCGCTATAGTTTTTGCCAGGATAAAGCCTTAACTATAGCCAAGAGAATTTTTTGGGGGGTAAAACCACAACTATAGCGCTATTAACTAGTTTCCAGGCTCAGCCTGGAAACGCATCCGTTGGAGGCAGAGCCTCCAGAATTAATCGCTAGCACAGACACCCTAAAACGCGTTACAAGGTTCTACCTTGTAACGAGAGAAACGAGAGAACAGTTTGGAGGGTAAAACCACAACTATAGCGCTATAGTTTTTGCCAGGATAAAGCCTTAACTATATCCAAGAGAATTTTTTGGGGGGTAAAACAACAACTATAGCGCTATTAACTAGTTTCCAGGCTGAGCCTAGAAACGCATCCGTTGGAGGCTTTGCCTCCAGAATTAATCGCTAGCACAGACACCCTAAAACGCGTTACAAGGTAGAACCTTGTAACGAGAGAGTATAGGTTCCCCGTCGTAAACGACGGAAGGAGTTTGGGAGCACTCCAAGCTTCTGACAAACATAAAACCGCTCAAACCCTCTTGTGCTCAAACCCTCTTCCTTCACTAAAAACCTGGAGTATAACTGGGATTAGAGGTTAAAGCGAGGAGTGGGTGGATGCCAGATAACAACCACAGCAAATTTCCCCCAGAAATTCTGCAAGGACGGTATGAAATTCAACAACAAATTGGCAAGAAAGCTGGACGAAGAACCGTGATTGCCCGTGACCTCAATACACAGAAGTTAGTAATTATCAAGTTGCTGACCTTTAGTAGTGATTTTGCTTGGGAAGACTTAAAACTGTTTGAACGGGAGGCTGAAACAGTCAAAGCCCTTGATTATCCTGCCATTCCTCGTTATTTAGACTATTTTGAGTTGGATTCGGGGAAAAACAAAGGTTATGCCCTGGTTCAGAGTTACCTTGAAGGGAAATCTCTGGAAGAATATATGCAAACAGGGCGTAAATTCACAGAGAAGGAAGTTAAAAGAATTGCCCAATCTCTCTTAGGAATTTTGATTTATCTCCATGGACGACAACCACCAGTAATTCACCGGGACATCAAACCTAGCAACATTATCTTGTTAGAACACCGTCCTTATCTTGTAGATTTTGGTTCCGTGCAGACCTTAGCCAGCAAAGGTGGTAAAACCATCACCGTTGTCGGTACTTATGGCTACATGCCACCAGAACAGTTTGGTGGATATGCCAGTCCTGCTTCTGACCTTTACAGTTTGGGAGCAACCCTGATTACCTTAGCGACGGGTATCCATCCAGCAGATTTACCCCAAAAAGACATGGGTATCGCATTTGAGGAGTATGTCGATTTGAGTCCAGCATTTATTGCTTGGTTGCAGAAAATGACCGAACCCAGTTTAGAACGGCGTTTTTCTACTGCTGAAGTAGCTTTGGAAGTATTGGTTACAGGTAAAGATAAAACCCGCGATCGCATTGCAATTTACCAAGATAAGCCCCTAACTACCATAGATGTGTTCTGGAGTGCCATCTGGCGTAGTACTGGTATTGGAGGAGGTGTAGCAATAATTGCTGCTGCTCTTTACAGTACAGTGGTGATTCCTGTATTAGGTACCATTGTCGGAGGATTAATTGCTGCATTGCTGGTGCTACCTATAGCCTTGGGAAATGGATTTTTAGTTGGTATTATTTCTCGGATATTCTTCTTTCCTCTCAAACATCCTCTTTTTCATCGCCGCACAATTACTGTAGTCAGCATCATAGTTTCCACAGTTGCTGCTGTAATTAGCTTTGCAAGTATTAGTTCTGAAATAGGTGGACATTATATCAATTTTCATATGCGTATTTTATTAATATTTGCTCCTTCTATTATTACTGGACTCAGCATGGGTGTGGCTAGCAAATCTCATGCCCAATGGTACGAACAACAAATTAGATTAAGAGGAAAATAAATAGATTTTAGATTGAGAAATTAGAGTAAATAAAATACAGACAATATGAAAAATATAATATTAAATAAACGTTATCAAATTCAACAAGAATTAGGCAGACAAACCGGAAGAAGAACATATTTAGCCCAAGATTTACAAATTCAGCAGCAGGTAGTAGTAAAAATCCTGTTATTGGGGCAAGATTTTGACTGGCAAGATTTAAAATTATTTGAACGAGAAGCAGAAACTTTAAAGACCCTCGAACATCCCGCTATTCCTCGTTATTTAGACTACTTTGAATTTGATAATTATGAGGAGAAAGGCTTTGGTTTGGTGCAAAGCTATGTTGAAGGAAAATCCTTGGAGTCACATTTACAAACCGGCAGAACTTTTAGTGAAGATGAAGTCAAAGAAATAGCCCTAGATTTGCTGAATATTCTTAGTTATTTACATAAGCATAATCCACCTGTAATTCATCGTGATATTAAACCCAGTAATATTTTATTAACAAATCGTTCTGGTAATAGTCCTGGTCAGGTATATTTAGTAGATTTTGGTTCTGTACAAAACCTCGCAGCTACAGAAGGTAGCACAATTACTGTGGTGGGAACTTATGGATATATGCCACCAGAACAATTTGGAGGACGTTGTGTTCCCGCTTCTGACCTTTATAGCTTGGGTGCGACATTAATTTATCTGGTAACGGGATTGCATCCCACAGAATTACCGCAGCAAGATTTGCAAATTCAATTTCGCCAAAGCAGCAATTTAAGTACAAAGTTTGCAGACTGGTTAGAATGGATGACAGAACCAAGTTTAAGTCAGAGATTTAAGTCGGTATCGGAAGCAATAAAAGCTGTAAATAAGCCTCGTCCCCGAATCACAAAAAGTTCTATACAAAGCCAAAAAAATGAACAACCTATAGGCAGTAAAATCTTATTATTTAAAAATTCCCAAGAATTAGAAATATTGATTCCTCCCCAAGGTTTTGGAATCAAACAAATATCAATGATTTCCCTGGCTACACCTTTTGCTATAGGAATGAACATATTCACTATCAATGGCTTAGGAAATGATATATCTCAATTTTTACAATTTCTGGCAATCGTTGTGATTATATTTGCCTTCTTGTCCGGTTTTTTTCAATGTCTTCGTATTCGTATAAATAAGAAAAAAGTTGTATATATTCACGAATTACTAGGATTTAAATGGCATTTTTCCCATGCATTAAATAACATTTCTCATATCAAATTATCAACGGCAGGTTCCATTAAATATGGTGTAAAACCTTGGTTAGTAATTGTCACTAGAACCCTCGGTCATGACTTAACTCGCCATGTTTCTTTAACTTTAGACGAGATGGAATGGTTAGCACAGGAACTAAGTGAACATTTAAATTTACCTTTTCTCAGACTGGAATAATTACATATTTGAAAAAAGGGCGTTGCTGAATCAATGTATGAATCTTCAATAAGTGCAAGCTTCAACACAAACATAAAACCTTTTTCCCTCTTTTGCTCAAACCCTTTTCCTTCCCTTTGACACATGATTGATTCGTAGGGGTGCGGTTTCCGCGCCCGCTCCACTATATGCCGGGTAACTCCTAAGAAACACTCTTAACAGGGAACAGGGAACTCTTAACAGGGAACTCTTAACAGGGAATAGGGAACTCTTAACAGGGAACAGGGAACAGGGAACTCTTAACAGGGAACAGGGAAAGGAAAAATCAGGGTTTTGAGACTGATATATTTGCAATAAACCCGGTTTTTCGCGTAGGTGCAAGATGTCTGGTAACCGAATTTATCCCCGGAGTCTTAAATTTTGAATTTTGTATCGCTTTGCGTTTCCGGTAGGATATTTTAAATTGCGATCGCATACCTAAATATAAGTAAAAATTATCTTAAAAATAATTTAGTTTTAGGATTCAAATAGTTAATCATTTTTTGTCGAATTTTTCGAGAAAAATTACTCACGCAATTACGTTGTTTGATGCTATAGTAGAAAAAACTAGTTTTGGGACTCTTGTAACCATTTACCGTCCAAAACAGCTGAAAGTCTATTTCTTTCGTAGCAACTAACCTAAAAGTCAATTTTTCCTAACTTCAAGAAAGACCAATTTTTATCACTCCAACTCCCTTCATAAATACCTACGGTTGACAAAACAAAGATAATCTGGTATTTGAACGCCACTGACAATCTATCGGTGTAGCATCACAAACATGAGGGTAGAGAAAATACTTCTTACCTACCCCCTAAGAGGTTGTTTGAAAAGTATTGTTATTAACATCAAAACCCTGGAAACCTAACCCCCCAGCCCCCCTTCCCTACCTCTGGCTATAGACGCGGTAGACACGGAGTGGCTTCTCTTTGAGTGCGGCTTCTCGCAGAGTACCCTCTCCTAGAAGGAGAGGGAAGCGGAAAAACTTTTAATGCTGGAATGGGGGTTTCAAAGTCTGTTTCCTACTAGGAGAGAGATTTAGAGAGAGGTTGTTTGGAAAGTCTAAAAGCTGACTAAAAACCTCTGTGGGGAAATCTCTTTTCTACAGGTAGAGAGACTTTGAAACCCTTATTTTTCCCTTTCTGTTCCCTATTAGGGAAGGGGTAATCTTCGGGGTGTAGGGAGAAACCGGGTTTCTATAGGTGGAGTATCGAATCCGCATCGTACTTAGTCTCAAAGAAACCGTAGGGAAAAACCGGGTTTCTATAGGTGGAGTATCGAATCCGCATCGTACTTAGTCTCAAAGAAACCGTAGGGAGAAACCGGGTTTCTATAGGTGGAGTATCGAATCCGCATCGTACTTAGTCTCAAAGAAACCCGGTTTCTAAATAACCTCTGGGACCCAACTCCTATTTTTGATTGGTGGATTTAAAACGACCTGCTAAAAAATCTCTTTTGTGTAAATGTTTAGTATTGCGACCGCTAACGCGCTTACGCCACATGCGAAAACTTGACTCTTTCATATGGCGACGCATGATAGCAATTACTTGTTTTTCTTGTAATCCAAATTGAATTTCAATTGCTGCAAATGGGGTACGGTCTTCCCATGCCATTTCAATTATGCGGTCAATGGTTGCGGAATCTAGTTCAGGTAATTTCATACTGTTTGTAAAAAGAATCTTTTTGAGAATTAAGACTTACGCAACTGGCACATTTTTTATTGTAGGGTGTGTAAGGCTAGGAAACAATGTGAACCTAGAAATAAGACTTCCGACATCACGCACCACCTACCAATTGTGACACTATCGTAAGTTCTGAGAATAACATAATAGGTCATAATAGGTATAATTATAGTTATTTAATTAAAGCCTGATTTAGATATATTGATTATGAAAATTGTTGGAGTTGAAGAAAAATATTTTCCGGCTTGGAAGCAGATGCGACAAACCCTTTACTCTGGGTTAGAAAGTGACTTCCACGAACAGGAAATGGAATGGATTTTTAAGTCTGATGATAAAGCTTGCTTTATATTTTTATCCGACAGTGATGAGGTTATGGGTTTTCTTGAGGTTTCACTCAGAAATCTCGTAGATGGATGTTTAGGAAATCCTGTGGGCTATATAGAAGGAATTTATCTTAAATCTCAGTATCGAGGTTTGGGTTATGGTCGCCAAATAATCAACTATGCAGCACAATGGTTTCTTAGTCGAGATTGTCGAGATATGGCAACAGATGCAGAAATTGACAATCTTAACGCTCAAAAGTTCTATCAAAGTGTTGGTTTTCAAGAGACATACCGCATAGTTGAGTTTAAAAAAAGTCTAGGATAAACTCACTGAAAACTATGTAGATAATCTAATCCCGCTCTAAATTAATTTAATGAGTGAACCTGTTATTTGTTAATAGATAAGCTTCCCCCTTTACCCCAATTCTATGTTGTTTATTTATAACCTTGTTTTGGGAAATTGCTATTACCTCAAACACTGACAATACCAGACCACTGGACTTTTTTTAGCTTTTGCCGACGATAAGAAAAGAAATTATCTGGAGTTTGGTAAGTACAATAAGGAGCGATCGCAATTTGTTCGGGAGCAATTCCTAACATTTCCATTTGTAAGGCATTTACCCGTCGCACATCTAGTCTCACTTTTCCAGGATTGGGGTCTGGAAATAAAGGAGATTTTGGCAGTTGGTGTAAGGCATCTACAATTCTTTGTTGCTCTGTATCTGCCACAATACTCGCTCCTACTTCTGCCGCTGTGTGAGTGCTGACTTGATAAACTTCCCCAGCGATGGCAGGTCCCATAGCGATGCGCAAATCTGGAATTTTACTACCACTTGCTTGCAATCGGGCAATGGCTTGGGGCACAATTTTAGCAGCTGTACCTCGCCAACCTGCATGTACTGCTGCCACTTGTCCGGTTTTGGCATCAGCAATTAATACGGGGGTACAATCAGCACTAGCTACCCACACTGCTTGTAGGGGTTCTTCGCTAATTAAACCATCAGCGGCAGCTAGGGGAGAATCATCTGGATTTTCTACCTGAATTTCTGCTAACACAGTGGCAATTTCCGAAGGTGTCAGCACCGTATTGCCATGCACCTGCCGCAAACGATATCCTGAAGCATCTGGATGCAGAACCTGAGTTAAATCTTCTGGATAAGAAGGCCAAAACTGTTGGGTAAAAAAGCCATGGGGAAAAGCCTCCAAAACACTACAAGCCAAATATGGCTTTTGCTGCCAACTACGCCAGTACCAATTGTGCATCATCAAACCAGCCTCAAAACAATCAACTCTTCTGTCAATTTATGCTAACTCGAATCCCCAGTGAATTCCCAGTGGTAATATTTAAGCGGTGGTGGTAAAAGACGCATCCGTTTAGTTAGTACAAAATGGCTTAAAACTACTGCTATAATTAGCTTCACCAAATCAATAGCCTTTTGAGCGATCGCTGTTTCAATGCTTTAGGCTTACTTTAGATTCAGCGCTTTATTTCCTAAGAACAATATCTACATCTACTCTGTGATAAAAATTAATAACTAATGAGTAATTCTACTGAGCCTCAAGGTGATGAAGATACTAATTCTCCAAATATATTAATTAGAATTATTAGAGAAGCAATTCAACAAGTAGACGAAGTAAAGTATGCCCTTGCAATTGCTGGCATTGCTGCTGTTGCTGCTTTAATAGGAATTTTCTTTAAACAAGACTATTTTTCCGCTTTTATAGTAATTGGTATCCTATTTATATTTATGGTAATTTTGGTGATTTTCCAAGCTTTACCTAAATTGGTAGGGGATACGATTAAAATACCTGCTATGATTCTTGCTTGGTTTGTTTTAATATTTTTTATTGCCATAAATTCTGTCTTGTTTTTTTCTGTATTTTTTGAAAAACCAAAACCTATTGATAAACTCCTAGAACCACTCATAGTAATACTTCAAAAACAAAAACCGATATCTACACCTAAAGTTCTAATTATGGACTCTCATCTTCCCGATGTTGTCTATAAACTGGAAACACGAAAAAAAGGCGGAAGTAATGCAGATGACATTAGGGAAATTTTGGATGATATTGACCCCCCAATTCAACTTCCACGGGAATCAACTAATCTGAGTTGGCATGGAGAGCAACAAGTTCTTGAACATAATCCAGATATAATAATTATTCATGCTTCAGCTTTCTATCAACGGACAGATGTAGAAGATTCTGAAAAAAAGTTTTTATCTTTTCTAGAATTTATAGGAAAGAGAATACAGAGTAAATTTTTAATATATAGCCGTAGCCGTTCTTTTTGTCAGAATAGTGAAGATTATTCGAGAGAATATTATGAAAACAAAATCCCTGTTCTTGAAAAGCGAATAGAAATATTTCCAGTATGCGCTAGTGATACCTGGGATAATAATATGCTTCAACGTAATCTTAGAACTAAAGTAGAATCAATCTTAAAATTAAACGAGAAAAAATAGAAAAATTTGGATTCATCAATGCTTACCTCAATAAGGAATCGACTACTGACCAATAACTTCACCGTTATAGGTCAGATAATATCACCCCTGGCAATGTCAAATTTGGCGTTGCTGAATCAATGTATGAATCTTCAATAAAAACCTCACCCCCCTGAGTGCGGACACCCCTCTCCTACCCTACGGGAAGCCACGACCTGTCTATGGTAAGGAGAGGGGAAGGGGAGCCACTGCTGGGCTATGGTTAAGCGCGTTGTAGCAAGTGGCGTGGTGAGGTATATTCTGTAAATTCATATTTCAATTCAACAACGCCTCAAATTTAGAGGGTGTTTATAAAACAAATATAAAACTCTCGTGAGGGTCGAGAAACCGGGTTTCTTTTGATTTATATACTCTGATTATCGGTTACCCACCCATAGAAACCCGGTTTCTTTGGTTTTTACCTTTTATTTATAAACACACTCCCAGATGTAGTTGTTAACTTCCCCACAATAGGGGGGTTATTTTCAATCTAAAGTGAACAAACTAATTTAGGTTAACCTCGTGGTCTTGAATCGACAACAATTACAAGCAGCCCTAGAAAAGGGACGTAAGTCTTATTTTTTACCATTTTCCCTACATCTTTTTCAAACCGTCAACTCAACTAATCAAATTCTGTGGGAATTACTCAACCAAGGAGCAAAAACTGGTAGTGTAGTAATTGCCACTCAACAAACCGCAGGACGCGGACAATGGGGACGTCAGTGGATTTCTCCAACGGGGGGATTATATCTTTCCGTAGCTGTTGATGCCCAGTTAGATGCCAATAATAGTTATCAGCTAACATTTGCCACTGCTTGGGGAATTGCCAAACAATTGCAAAATTGTGGTGTTAGCGTCGGAATTAAATGGCCTAATGATTTAATCTTAGAACAGCGCAAGTTAGGGGGCATTCTCACAGAAACCAAGGTGCAGCAAGGAAAAATTAGCCAAGCCGTAATTGGAGTGGGCATTAACTGGAACAACCCAGTGCCACCAACTGGAATCAATTTAGAAATGTGGCAAACTGGTAAAGAGCTAAAACCAATATCTTCTGTGGAAATGCTAGCCGCTCAAGTTTTATTAGGTATAGAATCCGGTATTCACTGCCTTTTTGAAGAAGGAGTAAATAAATTATTGTCTGGCTATGTGGATCTACTAGCAAACATGGGCGATCGCATACAGTTAAATAATTTGCCCGGTATTGTAGTGGGTGTAACTCACACTGGAGAACTTCATGTTCGCATGGAAACATCAACAAACAAATTAGCAACAAAACAAGAAATTTACCTCCAACCCGGTACAATCAGTTTGGGCTACCGTCAATCCTCTGATTCATGTCCGGGCTAATTTGTCCAAAACTTTATATTCGGACAAGGCAAATACTGAAAAAATCATCTAAAAGCAAACTACACAAAACATTCAGAAAAAAATGACCCAGCATAATCAATCTGGTGATAAAGGTTTGCACCAACCATGGCAGCGGTCCCTACCCGTACAGAGCATCTGTTGGTTAAGTAGTTTTAGCCTCCTAGGCAATGGCTTGGTGCTAGCCCAAAGTGAATCATCTATAGACAATATTGTTCCCACTGTGCAAAATTCTCGACCAGCAGTGAGAAGAACAGTCAAAAAAGATATTGTAATTCCTACTCGCAGTGCCTCTAGGTCACAAACAACATCAGCACGGAAAAAATCTTCCCCAAGTCGGGCAAAGCTGATACAAAGACTTAAAAGGCAATCTTCCCGTTCTTCTCGTTCTTCTAAACCTGTTAGGCTTTATCGACGCAAACCAGCAACTGGTTCTAAACCTAAAGCCCCTGTGAGAAAGAATAGAACTCCAGTAGTAATTCATACACCAAAGCCTGCGGTTAGAACTCCTAAAACTAGAGCCACAATTTCCAAACCACCTGCGGCAAATATTAGTAAACCTGAGGTATTAACTCCTAAGGCTCCTTTAGTTCTCAGAAAAAAGAAGCCCAAGGTTAAGGTTAACACTGCCAGACCAGCCCCTCGTACTATACCTAAAAAGCTTCCCCAATGGGCACAGCCCACAGTAAGTAATTCCCCCATTACTGCCAGTGGCAGCAGCAAGAAACCTAAAGATTACAATAGCGCCTATATCGACCCCACCAATTATAGCAAACCCTCTCAAAAGAAATACCAAGCACCCAACAAAGTCATTCTCACAGGACGCTCTGGTGCCTGTAGAACCTTATTGAGCAAAGGGACAGGTATTTCTAGTCGTAATTGTGTCAAAGCCCCCATTGCTGGCTCTAGAAACCAGCGTGTCGCTAATTCAACTCCCAAACCCACCCGTGCTACTGCACCCAGTTGGCTACGAAAAAGTCAAAATACAAATAAAGTTGTTAAAGTTACCTCGGTTCCCCGTGCTACTACTAGGCGCAGTAACAGAATTCAAAGACGGGCTACTGTGGCTAGTTCTCGCAGTGTGAGCAATATCAGTAACAGTAGATGGCGTCCGAGAAGGACTACTAACATTGCTGCTAGCAGAAACAAAATTCATCCGAATCGCTTTATACCCAGTGCCGGTAACTTTACACCCACAACCACAGTTAGTTCTGTACCCATCGCTCCCAGTGGGGGAACTTTGCCACCCCCAATGACGGCAAATAACACCGCACCGAGGGTCAGCAGTATAGCTTATGATATTCCCCTGGCATCCACATTGCCCCGCATTGTTTCTGGGGTAACCAGATTAGCCTACGGTGTCCAGGGATTAATGTTTCCGGTTTCCGTACCTTCACCGATTACCTCTGTATTCGGTTGGCGTCAGCATCCCATTACAGGCGATCGCCGTTTCCACTCTGGTACAGATATCGGTGCAGCTATGGGAACACCAATTTTAGCAGCCAGTACGGGTCAAGTAGAGATTGCTGATTGGGTGGGTGGCTACGGTTTAACGGTCATCCTCAACCACAATAATGCCCAACAAACCCTCTATGGTCACATGTCACAAATATTTGTGCAACCCGGTCAAGTGGTAGAACAAGGAACTGTAATTGGACGAGTTGGTAGCACCGGGAACTCTACAGGTCCCCACCTGCACTTTGAACTCCGTCACCTCACACCCCAAGGATGGGTAGCCAGTGATCCGGGAGTGCATTTAGAGTACGGTCTTAGCCAGTTGCTAGAGGCTTTACAGACGGCACAACTTTCTCAAAAACCAGAGAAGAAATCGAATTAGCTAGAAGGGGACAGGAATAGGAGTATTACTCCTGTCCTCCTAGAAGATTACCGAATTGAGTAAGACCCATTCAGAGGGGGAAGAGGGGGAAGAGAGGGAAGAGAGGGAAGAGGGGGAAGAGAGGGAAGAGGGGGAAGAGAGGGAAGAGGGGGAGAAATTTCTATCGGTAATCTTAGAATGAGAAGGGAGTAATTCCTGTTCCCAGTTCCCTGTTAAGAGTTCCCTATTCCCTATTCCCTATTCCCTATTCCCTATTAAGAGTTCCCTGTTAAGAGTTCCCTGTTAAGAGTTCCCTGTTAAGAGTGTTTGTTAGGAATTTACCGTTCTGCTGTGCGATCGCCACTATCTATGGGAATTTTAATGATAAATTCGGTATCCTTTCCTGGAGTAGAGATACATTCAATTTGACCGCCATGTTTTTCTACCACTATTTGATAGCAGACCGATAATCCCGTACCTGTTCCGTTGCTTAAAGGTTTGTTGGTAAAAAATGGATCGAAGATTTTCTGTCTGATTTCCTCTTTTATTCCTATTCCATTATCTCTGATATGAATCAACAAGTAGTGATTATCTAAAATTTGTGTATGAATTTGGATTGTTGGGGTTGTAAACATCGATTTGGGAATTTTTCTGTGTTCATTTTTGATTTCAAAACCCCCTTTTTTAATTTTTGATTCCAAAGCATCAATTGCATTACTGAGAATCTTCATAAATACTAGGTTTAAAAGACCAGGATAGCAATCAATTCTTGGTAGTTTTTCGTATTTTTTAATGACAGAAATCTTTTCACCAGTAGGATTAAAATTGAGACGACTTTGCAAAATTCCTAAGGAATTGTCTATACATTCATGGATATTAATCCTTTTTTGTTGGGATTCATCAATGAGAGATAAATTCAGTAAATAATTAAAGATTGGCTTGATTTGTTTGACGCTTTTTTTGATATGAGTCAGTAACTTAGGAAGCTTATTAGTGACAAAATATAAATCAATTTTTTCAATTTCAGTTTGAATTTCTGTAGCTGGTTGAGGATAATAAATTTGATACAAATTGATAATCTGAATTAATTGCTGTATGTAACGATTGACATGAATAACATTACCAGCAATTGAATTAATAGGATTACTAACTTCGCTGGCAATACTAGTCAAAGTTTTTCCCAAGTCAGCCATTTTTTCCTTTTCTAAAAATTGTGCATATTCGTTTTTAATTTGCTGTGATTCTGTTTTCTTTTTTCGGAAATTATCTTCTGATTGCTGTAGTTTTAAAAGTGTCAATACATGAATTTGGGAACTTGCTTGGAGTAAATGGTGAAAATCAAGTACCCCATATTCTCCTGACTTAAATTCCACTAAAATAGGCTCATAAACAACTTTTGGCGAGCGTTCTAAAGCCTTATGAATTGCTATAGTAACATTTGTATTTTCAGGAAGTACAAAGACTTCTGCCGACAACATTTTACACAGAGATTCAATCGGTCGCTGAGAAAATAATCCCAAACTATAGGGACGACTCATATGTTCAAAAAATTTATGCCGCGATATCATAGTAATATAATCATGATTTTTAGTCACAATTACTCCTGGTAATAAAGGATTATTATCAAATAGTGCGACTAATTCATTTCCATATTTTTCTACATCAATTGCTATATTCCAAAGATGTAAATCCTGTAGAGTAGAATTTAATTCTAGACTTAGTTCGTTAATATTTTGAATTGCACTTTTAACCAACATACTCATGCTTATTTAAGTTTTAAGTAGATGGACATATAGCGGTTTTCGGTTGATTAGAATACAAAGTTGATTCCTAATATGTAAGACAGACTAGAGGAAGTCCATCCCACAAGACTGTATTTTACAAAGAATGAAAACCGCGATAGATAGCACTGCTAAATCATTTATGAAAAGCGATGGTTGATTATTCCCAAGTGAAAATAATCACCAAAAATCTCACCAATCAAATATGATTGCTGTACAAAAAGAGATAGTACATAGAAATCAATCCCTCTCCCGATGAAATCTCTCCCAAAAATGGAAGTAGAAATGTCTATTCTTGACAGGGTGAGGGTATACCTTTATCGAGTTATTTTCTTTTCAGTTGCAGCAGATTAAATCACCACCTAAATAAAAGTGGTTAGGTTTACAAGGAAATAAAATTGCTGGATAAATAGTTTTAGATGGTAGATGCAGCGGTTTAGAGGTTATTTATAAAGTAAACCTTAACACCTAAGAAACCAGGTTTGTTCAAGACTAAGTACGATAATATTCAATACTTCACCCAGAGAAACCGGTTTCTAACTACATCAATAGACTTGATATTTGCTTTATAAATGGTCTCTTAGATAGTAGATACAGTCGCCTTTATCTTTTACTGTACAACATCAGTAGCATTAGTGAAGAAAATTCATCTATTTTTACCAAAGCCACAGGGATATTACACCTCTGGTGGGTATCTCAGCAAGGTCTTAAGGTCGCAGTAATGGATAATGGAAAGTACAATTACCTATTAACAATTACCTATTAACAATTACCCATTACCCATTACCAATTACCAATTACCAATTACCCATTACCCATTACCAATTACCAATTACCCATTACAAATATCCGTGTTCCAATAAGAATGAGGGTGTAATTTTATCCTCACTGATTTCCTTGGAATTATTCAGATTCTGGTTACCACCACCAAGAAACTTTTCCACGTATTTGCCTAAAATATCCCCTTCTAAATTTACCCAACCCCCTGGAAGCAGATAACGGAGGTTGGTTTCAGCATAAGTTAAGGGAATTACCGCTACCTGAAACTGGCAAAGATCCCCATCATATTCCGCAACGGTGAGACTAATACCATTCACCGCTATACTGCCTTTAGGAACAATATAGCGAGCGATGGCATCCGATGCAGTAAAAGTCATTTCCCAAGAAGTTGCGGTTTGTTGTGCTGACACCATTTTGCCAATTCCGTCAACATGTCCCATGACAAAATGACCCCCAACTTTGCTTCCTACCCGCAAAGAGGCTTCTAAGTTAACATATTTAGTCTCAGGGTCTCCAACCCCCAAGGTTGTGCGACGTAGGGTTTCCGGTGAAGCTGTAGCTATAAACCCATCCTTTAAAACTTCTTCCACCGTTAAGCAAACACCATCTACTGCGACGCTGTCACCGTAAGCTAAATCTTGCATAATTAACTCAGATGAGTTACGAATGCAAGTAATTCTAAAAGAATCCCCCCCTAGGGGTTTTATAGTTCCTAATGATTGAATTAATCCTGTAAACACTCTCGTTTACCCTACCTAACTCTATATTTTGCCTAATTTTTTCAGCTTACAGAAAATTTAAGTATATTTTCTGACTTTAACTTTTAGATGAATCTGAATCTGTTCGCTGCCAACACAAGGCATACTTGGATATGGAGATGATTGTCACCCCCTGACTGCTTCGACTTACTCTGGTGTTCACAACCATTTGGGAGTTTAATAGAAGCAATTATAGATAATAGAGACAAACGTCTATACCTTGTGTTTAGCTAACAGGAACAAAAGTATTATTTTTGACCAATGTCCCCTAGCACTCAAAGAATTATAGAGGCTTAGCCAATGATTGAGATGAAAGTCGCTGGCATAGCATTAGATGCCATTACCCGCAGCCCAATTGTACTGTTAAAAGATGCTTCTGAACGACGTGCCCTACCAATTTATATCGGTCAGGAACAAGCACGGGCTATTATGGGAGCATTGGAGAATCAAAAGCCTCCTAGACCCCTAACCCATGATCTAATTGTAAATATTCTTGAAGCTTGGAACATGACTCTAGAAAAAGTCATCATCCACTCCTTACAAAAGGAAACATTTTATGCGGCTTTGATACTCCAGCAAGGCACTACTAAAAAAGAAATTGATGCTCGTCCCAGTGACGCGATCGCCATTGCGCTGCGAACCAATAGCCCCATCTGGGTAATGGAAGAAGTAATTGTTGATGCTTCTATTCCTGTAGACCGGGATGCAGATGAAGCTGAACAACAAGCCTTCCATGAATTTGTTTCCAATCTCCGTCCTGAGGATTTGATCAAGCGTTTTAGCGATGATAGTTCCCAAAGTTAGTTATTAATTGTGAATTCGGGCTAATAACGTCAGAGAACGTTAAGTAAATTTATTCACTTTTTGACTAAGATAAATTACTTATAGCCCATTCCCTGGACAAAATCAAAAATCATCAAGATGCGATATCGACGCTTTGGGAAAACGAACTTACAGCTATCGGTGCTTTCCTTAGGGACAATGCGTTATTTGGCTTCAGCAGAAAATGCGTATCAGACCATACAAGAGGCTATAGCCCTAGGAATAAATCATCTAGAAACAGCCAGGGGTTACGGTAAGAGTGAGGAGTTTCTAGGTAATGCGATCGCTGCGGGTTTGCCAGTACCCCGTTCTCAGCTTTACGTTACTAGCAAGATACCACCTACAGCGTCAGCGGATAACATGCGTCGGTGCATCAATGAATCCCTGGAAAGACTAAATTTGGATTATTTAGATTGTTTGGGGATTCATGGTTTAAACACTTGGGAGCATTTAGAGTGGGTTCAAGCCAAGAATGGCTGTATGCAGGCAGTTTGGGAAGCAGTAGCCGACGGTCGGGTGCGACACGTAGGATTTTCCACCCATGCCTCATTAGAAGTAATTCTAGCAGCAATTGAGACAGATTTTTTTGAATTTGTCAATCTGCATTATTACTATTTTTTCCAACGTCATGCCCCAGCTATTGAGTTAGCTTATGAAAAGGACATGGGGGTATTTATTATTTCTCCAGCGGATAAGGGGGGACGGTTATATACACCATCCCAAACCCTGATAAATTTGTGTAGTCCTTTTTCACCTCTGGAGTTAAATTATCGGTTTTTACTGAGCGATTCTCGGGTTACGACTTTGAGTGTGGGTGCAGCTAAACCACAGGAGTTAAGAGAACCGTTACGGGTGGCTGATAGGGATGAAGAATTGAATCATGAGGAAATTACTGTATTTAAACGTTTAGAAAATTACAAAATTCAGGTTTTGGGGACAGATAAATGTAGTCAGTGTTATGATTGCTTACCTTGTCCAGAAAAGATTAATATTCCGGAGGTATTGCGACTGCGGAATCTGGCTGTGGCTTATGATATGAGTGATTATGGGCAATATCGTTACGGGATGTTTGAAAATGCTGGTCATTGGTTTCCGGGGATGAAGGGAAACAGATGTACAAAATGTGGTGAGTGTTTACCGAGGTGTCCGGAAAAGTTAGATATTCCAGTTTTGTTGCAGGATACCCACCAAAGGTTGAAGGGAAAAACTGGGAGAAGGTTGTGGGGATAATTAAACAAGTCAAAAATCACGCATTCAAAAGTCAAAAATTAAAAATCAAAAATCAAAAATCAAATTTAGTTGGTGGATGGGGGAAAATATAGCGCTTCTTGGTTTAGTACGGATTCAACAAGTCAAAAGTCACCCATTCAAAAGTCACCCATTCAAAAATTAAATTTAGGGTGTGTTACTGCGCAGCGTAACGCACCATC
This sequence comes from Nostocaceae cyanobacterium, assembly GCA_030065825.1. GTDB lineage: Bacteria > Cyanobacteriota > Cyanobacteriia > Cyanobacteriales > Nostocaceae > JASJCY01. The sequence goes on from JASJCY010000032.1 coordinate 16,685, forward strand.
CGGTAATCTTTTCGGTGCGTATAGCCTAATGGCATTCTGTGAAAAGCTGTTAGCATAACGCACCCTACAAGTACCTAATTTTATTCAACAATCAAACCGGATTCCTATATTGCTGTAGAGGATACTTTCAAAGACCATTTATAAAGTAAATATGTAAGTCTATCGGTGTAGCGAGAAACCGGGTTTCTATGGGTGGAATATCGAATCCGGATTGTACTTAGTCTGAAAGAAACCCGGTTTCTTGGGTCTTAAGGTTTACTTTAATAAATAACCTCTAACTCAGCAGGTTAGACTATTGAGTAGACATTTGTCGAAATTGAGTGCGTGGACGATAGATATCGTGTCCCTAAAAAATTATGCAAATTACAGAAAAACGCTACTACACCCCCGAAGAGTATTTAGCACTAGAAGAAGTTGCTGACTACAAAAGCGAATATATTAACGGGGAAATCATTCCAATGGCTGGTGGAACTGCAAATCACAATCGAATTACTTTGAATCTCAGTACAAACCTCAATTTTGCATTTAGACAACAAGATTACGAAGTTTTCATGGTTGATATGCGTCTGTGGATACCTAAACGACGCATTTACACCTATCCAGATGTAATGGTTGTAGTGGGTGAACCACAATTTTTAAACAATCGTACAGATATAATTACTAATCCAAAAATAATTGTAGAAGTATTATCAGATTCAACTCAGGGATACGACAGGGAAGGGAAGTTTTCAGATTACCGTACCATACCAAGTTTCGAGGAATATTTGCTCATCGACCAAACCAAAATTTATGTAGAACAGTTTTCTAAGACTGGGAATAAACAATGGATGTTGCGGGAATATGATGAAGAAGATGAAGGGATTTCTCTGAATTCGGTAGGGTTTGAAATTTCCATGCAAGATTTATATAACAAGGTGAAGTTTGAGGTGGTTGATTCGGAAGATGATAGGGAAGAATAAGCATGTGCTACGATAATTCCCCTTTTTGTTAAAGTTAGAAGTGTGAGGATAAGTTTCCGGTTATTTTTGATTAGCGATTCGTTTCTTTGTCGCAGCAAAATTATGTTTAAGAGTATCAAAATAGAAAATATTCGTTGTTTTAAGTCTTTTGAACTTCAGCAGCTTGGTAGAGTTAATCTCCTAGTTGGGAAAAATAATAGTGGTAAAACATCTATATTGGAAGCTATTCAAATTTTATGTTCACAGAATAATCTTCAACCACTAGCAAATATAATGATTAACCGAGGTGAATATTTTTGGAGTGATGATGATAAAGGAAAGCGTGAACTTGATATTCGTCATCTTTTTTATAGTCATGAAATTCAACCAGGTAGTAAGTTGTCTATATCAGCAATACATGGTAATTCTCAAGAAAATATTATTTTACTAATAGAACCTCGTCAGCATCAAAACCAGGATAATTTTAGTGAAGCATTAAACCAAGACTCTCAAAGTGTTGATGAATATTCAATTGAAATTAAGGATTTAGATTTTCGCGTAACTTGGACTCATGGAGTTCAACAAGCAATTGTGGTAGCACCTTTATCAATTAATGATAGTTTAGTTTTAGAGAATGCTTCGCGACTTTGGATAGATCACGTTAATAAACCAGCAACGACACAATTCGTCACATCATCTTCTTTAACCACAGAGAAAATGATTGAATTATTCGATCAGGTAGTATTAACACCAGAAGAAGAACTTTTACAAAAAGCACTACAAATAATTGAACCAAAGATTGAGCGAATTGCTCCACTTATTTCTAAAAAAATGAGATATTCAGAATCAAGAGGTGGTTTTGTTGTACGTCTTTCTGATAGTAATCAACGTGTACCTATTGGTAGTATGGGTGATGGAATATGGCGTATTTTAGGAATTGCACTCGCAATTGTATCTGCGAAAGATGGATTTTTATTCATTGATGAAATTGATACTGGACTCCATTTCACAGCAATGTCTGATATGTGGAAGCTTGTCTGGAAAACAGCAAAGAAATTGAATGTACAAGTTTTTGCAACTACACATAATAGTGATTGTTGGACTAGTTTAGCTAGTATTGCTAATGAAGAAGAAGTTGATGCAGATGGAATTACAATTCAACGTATAGAAAAAGGTAAACAAACATCTGTAGCTTTTACGAAACAGGAACTTGTCATTGCTGCTGAAAGAGGTATTGAGGTACGTTAGCAATGACAAAGGGGTATAAACCAAAAAAGCTAATAGTCGAAGGGGAACAAGATAAAAGAGTTATTCCAGAATTTATAGAAGCAAACGGAATAACTTGGGAAGATGAAAAAGGAAATCCTATTGTTTATATCGAACCAAATGGTAACAACCAAATTAGAAATCTGGTGGAAAAGAATGTTCCAGACGTAAAATTTTACGTCTGGAACAAGGGTTGTAGCTGACCCATATTTAATTTTCACGTCTAGGTCTATTGATGAATATGTAATTTCCACTGAATTGAAAGCTTCTGGATTAACTCATTTAGGATTAATTGTAGATGCAGATGATAATCTATCTGGACGTTGGGAAAGTATTAAAAATGCATGTTCAAAAATTATTCCTGATTTTCCTCAAGAATTACCAAAAACTGGACTAATTCATCCTACAAACACCGGAATTAAATTTGGAGTTTGGATAATGCCAGATAATGAAATGCGAGGTATGTTAGAAACTTTTTTAGCGTACATGATTCCTGATGAAAGCGATACTCTTTGGCAATATGCTCAAGAAGTAGTAAAATCAGCAAAAAAGAAAGGGGCTAATTTTAAAGACGTTCATCTTGATAAGGCTAATATCTACACTTGGCTAGCATGGCAAAATTCACCCGGTAGACAATTACATCAAGCCATCAAAGAACAAATTTTAAATCCCCAGCATCCCAAAGCACAAACTTTTTTCAACTGGTTTAAAGACTTGTACGACCTATAACTATTCCAGCTTTTTAGCTTCCTTTACTATCCCGCTGCATAGCGAGAAATTGACGCAAACTTAACAAACTCAAAGTTTGTCCCAAAGCCAAGGGTAACATTGTTATTCCTTCTAAACGAGACTGTACCCAACCCTCTCCCCAATACCATTCGTGATAACCGTCAATTCCTTGACTTAAAATTAAACGCAGACTGTTAGGAGTAGCCACATCTACGTGATGATGAACCGGAATCGGACCATTCCATCTGGTAAACTCGAATCCCGGATAAAGTTGTTCTGGCATTCCTAGAGGAAAACGACCAGCAGGTAGCCATTTTTGTAATTGTACCGGACGCAGCAGACTTTCACTAATTTTGTCCGCTGATGCTTCAATTTCGATGCGGATTTGGCTTTGTTGAAAAGTACCCAGCATTTTGGTAAAGCTCGTTTTTGATTTCTTGGTGCATTCCAATTCTAAAGGGCGATCGCTCATAATTCCAAAATTCACAGAAACGGGATTTATTGCAAATCGCAACCTGTTAAAACTCTCCTAACAGCTTGTATAAACCCAGTTTCGACCTGCTTACAGCATTTTGCAAGTAAATGAGGTACACAAATTAATTGTAAAACTATTGTGGGATGAACAGCAGCGCGTTGCGAACTTTCCCAAAGTTGTAGCGACTGCGGAGCATCCTTGCCCGTCCGATTGTACCTCATGAATATAAAACATGCTCTAAACTAAACCGGAAATCCCAATACTGCTGTTGAAGTGTTAAAAAGTTGGCACGGGATAGTCATGTTCTCGTGAGTAGGGGTGGGGTAACCCCACCCCTACTAAATGTAACCCTAATTTTACCAAATGACACCAGCAGACCTTAAAGCCTATCTTGACAATCTCATCAGCGAGAATTTACATTTGAGTACGATGATCTGGGGACCCCCAGGAATTGGTAAATCGAGCATCGTCGCACAACTAACGCGCAAACATCAACTTGACTTTGTCGATGTGCGTCTTTCCCAACTTGCTCCCACGGATTTGCGGGGTTTACCCGTGGCTGAGGAGGGAATTTCTAAATGGTATCCACCGGAATTTTTACCCCGTTCTGGAAAGGGGATTCTGTTTCTAGATGAATTGAATATGGCTCCCCCAGCTATGCAGGGTGTAGCACAGCAGTTAATTCTTGACCGTCGGGTTGGTTCCTACTTAGTACCGGATGGTTGGTTTGTTTGGGCAGCTGGAAACCGCAAGGAAGATAGAGCTGCGGTGTTTGATATGCCTTCTCCCCTCACCAACCGCTTTTTACACCTACAAGTAGAACCAGATTTTGCAAGCTTTAAAGATTATGCTTTATCTACGGGAGTTCACGAGCAGATTCTGGCGTTTCTTTCCTTCCGGACTTCCTTACTGCACAAAATTGACCTACAAGAACCTGCTTGGGCTTCCCCCCGTTCTTGGGTAATGGCTAGTCAACTACATAAAGCCAGTCTCGATATTACTCCTGCGGTGGGTAAAGGAGCAGCGGCTGAGTTTAACGCCTACATTCAATTATATACTAACCTGCCGGATTTAAGTTTAATTTTTATCGGTCAAGGGAATGGCATTAAATTTCCCTCTGAGGCTTCTGTGCGCTACGCGACGACTATTGGTTTAGCTATTCGCGCTACTGACGCTACAGAGGCTTACAACGCCTTTAAATGGATGTCCGAGGTAGCAGGGATGGAATGGGTGCAATTGTTTGCTACTGACCTTTTTCGTACTATGCGACGCAAAGGGAAAATTGCTGCTTTGGCAAAGTTCGTACAAAAAGACCAGAAACTTCAGAAATTTATGCAAGACTTTCAGGAAGTAATGGGAATGTAGGGGGAAGTAATAAGTAATAAATAATAAGTAATAAGTAATAAGTAATAAGTAATAAGTATTTTGGCTCTCCCACACATTTTTTCGTTAACGCGGGGGAGACCAATGACAAATGACCAATAATGACAAATGACCAATGACCTAGAAAAAATTATCAGTGCTTCCATGTTACGGTTGCGGATGAAGTCCCCTTTCTTTGCAACTTTGGCGTTGTTTGCTCGTATCATTGTTACTGAAAAAATTTCCACAGCAGCGACGGATGGAAAAGATATATTTATCAATCCTAATTATGTACAATCACTGTCATCACCTCAATTAGACGGATTATTATTACACGAAGTTTTACACGCTGCTCTTCTCCATGTTCCCCGTCGCGGTACTAGGGAACCGATATTATGGAATGTGGCAGCTGATATTATTGTCAATGGTATAATTGTCCAACAGCAAGGGTTTCAACTTTTTTCCGATGGTTTACGTGACAAGAAGTTAGAGCATTTAAGCGTTGAGGAAGTTTATGAAATACTGATGAAAGATATTCAGTACCGTCCACCATGTGAACTAGATTTATTATACGAGCCTCTTGGCGATTCCCAATCTCACAATGAGAATAGGGACAATGGTACTCTCGATACATCCCGACAAAAAGTCTTGGAAACCTATTGGCGTAACGCCATGCACCAGGCGATCGCAGTAGCACGAACAACTAGTCATCAAGGTAGCATTCCAGCGGGAATGGAACGAGAAATTGGGACTTTAACCCAAGCACAATTGGACTGGCGTTCTTACCTCTGGCGTTACTTAGTGCGGACACCTACGGATTTTACGGGTTTTGACCGCCGATTCATTGGTCAAAAACTGTACTTAGAATCTTTAGAAGGTGAATCTATACAGGTATTTATTGCTGTGGATACCAGTGGTTCTGTATGTCAGCTTCAGTTGCGTTTGTTTCTCAGTGAAGTGGTAGGAATTCTCAATTCTTACCCTCATATTCAGTGTCAACTTTACTACGCTGATGCTGATGTTTATGGACCCTATGAACTCACCACAGACAGTAAAATTCCTGAAGCCGTCGGGGGTGGAGGTACGTCTTTTATACCTTTTTTTGACAAAATAAAAGAGCAAAATAACTATTTGAGTAGCGGTGTTTGTGTATACCTCACGGACGGTTATGGTACTTTTCCTCGACAACCACCCCAGTTTCCTGTGTTGTGGGTAGTGACTCCCGGTGGATTAGACTTAAAACAATTCCCATTTGGGGAAGCGGTGAGATTATTATCTGTTTTTTAAGCAACGCCACTTCATATTAAAGAAACACCACAAAATAAATTATTCCGTAGGGGCACGGCGTCAGCAAGGTGACTTGATAAACAGATAGATTGTGGATGCTAATAACTTGCACCAATGTCGTTTAGCCTCACAACCCACCTTGAAATAAATTTCAAGGAACCTACAGACAAAGCACGTTAAAACGCGCTGGAACCCTTACTCAGTCTGATTTATTAGACTTTGTGTATCGGTTCCTGGGAATTTATTCCTAGGTGGGAAGGATGGGAAAATTGAGAATGGTGCAAGTTATCATGATGCCGTGCCCTTATTAATTAAGAATATATTGTAAATTTATATTTATGTCACAGAATCCTTCTTCTTTAACCAAGTCCCAACTGCTTTCAATATTACTAACCGAAGGTGTGGCTGGTTGGAATCGTTGGCGAGGAGATTTCTTACAAAATTTAGAATTTTTGCCAAAAGAACAACATAATTATTACTTGGATCTGAATCTGAGTGAAGTTAATTTGCGGGGAGTCAATCTTACTAGAGTTAATTTTAGAGCTTGCGACCTTACAGGAGCTGATTTGAGAGGAGCAAATTTAACAGAAGCTAAATTATATAAAGCTGACTTGAGAAAAGCAAATTTAAGTGGTGCGAATTTGACTCGTGCAAATTTGGGTGGTGCAAATTTAATTGGTACTATTCTCAAGGGAACTAAGTTGGATGGAGTAAATTTCAGCAGGACTGACTTGAGTCAATTTGATTTTAGTCATCTTCACTTGCAAAATGTGAATTTTACCAAAGCAAATCTGAGTCAGGCTAACTTCAGTCAAGCTAATTTAAATAAATCGAAATTTATCAAAGCTAATTTAAAAATAGCAGACTTCAACGAAGCAATTTTAACGAGAGTGAAACTGAAACAAGCAGATTTATATTCTGCAAATCTCACCAAGGCTAATTTAACATTTGCTAATCTGAGTAGAGCAAATTTATATAAAGCAAACCTGAGAGTAGCAAAATTGACTAAGGCTTTTTTGAAAGGGGTAAATCTTTTAGAAACTGACTTAAATGACACTGAATTAATGGAAACAAATTTACAACAATGTAACCTCAAAAAATTTAACTTCAGTGGATTTAATCTGACGGGTATTAATTTAAGTGATGCAGATTTAACTGGAGTAAATTTGAGTGGAGCAATTTTAATTGGGGCAAATTTGAGTAATGCCAATCTGCAAAATGCTAACCTCAAAGAAGCAAATCTCTTGGGTGCTGACTTGAGTAGAACTAATCTTAGAAACGCAAATCTCTTAGGTGCAAATATTTTAGGTGCTGATTTGAGTAGAGCTATCCTGAAAGGTGCTACAATGCCCAACGGGACTATAAATTAAAAATTAAAAATTAAAAATTAAAAAAATGATTAATGACGAAACCCAAACGTTGTATTGTCTGTAAATCTTTCTTCTCCCAAAAACATAATTTTTATCCTCAAATATGTATCGAATGTGGAAATTTAAATTACAACAAACGCCAACAAAATGCTAACTTAGAGGGAATGTATGCTCTAATTACTGGTGCAAGAGTGAAAATTGGCTATGGAGTAGCTTTAAGACTTCTCAGAGATGGTGCAATAGTAATTGCAGTGACTCGCTTCCCCCATGATGCTGCAAAACGTTACGCGAAAGAAGCAGATTTTTACAAATGGCGACATCGTCTACATATTTACGGACTAGATTTACGTCATCTTGGTAGTTTGGAAACCTTCACCCAACATATTCGCAATTTCTATCCCCGACTCGATATTATTATTAATAATGCTGCTCAAACTGTTCGCCGTCCATCGACATTTTATCGTCATTTAATAGAATTTGAATCCCTATCCATAAACGATTTACCGTCAGAAATTCAATCCTTGCTGAGTCACTCCCAAAAATTGAATTTTAACCCATCTTTTGATGATTCCTCTTTATCTTCCCCCCAATTACAGAGAAATGGAGAGGGATTAGAAAAATCGGCATTTCTTTCGCAAATCTCCCTGATTCCTGAAGACGAAACAGACAATTCCGCACTTTTTCCACCCGGAAAGTACACTCATGATGGCGAACAATTGGATTTGCGTTCTTTTAATAGCTGGTTGATGAAAGATGATGAAGTCAGCATTGTGGAATTATTGGAAGTTCATGTAATTAATGCCATCGCACCTTTTGTGATCAACAGTCGTCTGAAACCTTTGATGATGCAGGCTAAAGAAAGTCATAAATACATCATCAATGTCTCTTCTATGGAAGGAAGATTTAACGATGTCGATAAACCTTGGCGACATCCCCATACTAATATGGCAAAAGCAGCTTTAAATCAAATGACGCGTACTTGTGCGAAAGAATATGCCAAACACGGTATTTTTATGAATGCTGTCGATCCAGGATGGATTACTTTTCAACACCCCCACCCCCAAGCACAAGCTATGCAAGAAAGAGGTGTTAATCCCCCCTTTGATGTGGTTGATGCAGCAGCAAGAATTTGCGACCCAATTTATATGGGAGTAAATCAAGGGGAAACCCCCTTTGGTAAATTTTTTAAGGATTATAAACAAATAAATTGGTAACATTGGAGTTAAGACTTAGTAGGGGCGCAATGCTTGCGCCCAAGAGTTAAGAGTTAAGAGTTAAGAGTAACCAATTTTAATTTTTAATTCTTAATTTTTAATTCTTTCAAGAGTTTGAATTTCGGCAGTGTAGCTTAATGGCAAAGCGCGCACACCTAGCGAAGATGACCGTTTGATTCGGTCCACTGCCAAATTGCAACGTAGTTTAAGTAGAACACCTTGGAGTACACCAGGAGGTGCGGGTGCAAGTCCCGTCGTTGCTATTTTGACAGTAAAATAGTTATTTACTGGCAGTTTAGCTTAATGGTAAAGCACCTTCTTTGCAAGAAGGGGATGACCGTTTGAATCGGTCCACTGCCAAATTGCAACGTAGTTTAAGTAGAACACCTTGGAGTACACCAGGAGGTGCGGGTGCAAGTCCCGTCGTTGCTATTTTGACATTCTTATCTTCCTAGTCAATTGTTAATCTTCATTAAAATTTTATTAAAATTACAAAAATAGTATTTTCTTCCCAAACTGTTCACCAGGTACCGTGTTTTTGATAATCATTCTCATTTTTGAGCTACGAGATTTCAAGGTTTACAGTCCCATATTTTTTGCTATAATTAGTATGTCGTTGGTTTATCCTGGAATTTTTTTTGTCATAATTTCTTGACATAACTAGATAATCCTTTGAATAGTACTTGCTTGTCAAATTACTAATTCGGATTTATATCGCTTTATAGCCAAATACCGATATAAATCCGAACTGGGATAATTTTATTGTTTCGCAAACTTTCATTGGTGGAGTAGTGGTCTGTCCCATTAAATTTGATGGTAAAAATAATAACTTGTGGGTCAGGCATCCTTGCCTGACTACTGCACAGGCAGGATGCCTGTGCCACAACCCCTCAGAATTAATGGGACAAACCACTAGTGCTTTGTCCCATTAGTTTTGATGGCTAGTTTGTTTTATAGTCATATTTATATGACTTTGATTATTAGACTGGGACTTATAGTCCCAGGTGGGTGTGATGGAAACCCCATCATATTTTATGGGACAAACCACTAGTAGGTTTCAAAGAGCGGATTATTGTTGTAGATAATTACCTGGAAAGATTGAGTGTCAAAATTCCAGTAACCTATTCTGTACGAAGGCATCCCCTTGTTTATAGTATGGCTGCATTTTGTCCTTATCCCCTAATCTGATTACCAACACATCAGCAAGGCGATCGCTCGTTTCACCTCCAACACTTTCAGGTAAATTAAAATATCCCGGAACACCATATGCTGTAGGAATGCTCAAAACTTCTGGTGTTGTAATCTCAAATAGACTTTGGTGATATTCTTGTGTTACCTGATTTTGCTCATCAACCAGCAAATTTATTTTTTTTGGTGTTGTTCCTGATAGGCTTGTAGCTTTTTCTCTGACTCTCGGTGCGGCTGATGTTTGAATATTCCCACTCAAGGGTAGATGACTAAAAACTGTAGCAATGCTAAGAATTACCAAAACTCTCCAAATGACTTTCATGGCTTGACCCCCTGTAATTATGATGAAAACCTGTAACAAATTCCCCAGATGTCAGACTTGTTACATCCATCACCTAATAATTATCAATATCTAGCCTGATTAATTAGCGTTATACTTGCTACTCCTCACCTGGATGCTTTTGAGTCTTTTTTGAATATCTGGGTCTATATTTTAATATTACCAAGACTTACATAAATGCCACAAGGAAGACAATATTATCCAATGGGAAGATTACCTGGATTTACCGCATGGATATACTCACTACCTGAAGTGGGAAAACCTCTTTTATAACAAGCTTCTTCTGGCTTACCCCATCCCAACTGCAAAAGTATTTCCAAAAAGTTAGAATTCTCCCATTTCCACAAACTTGCCCATTCGGTTCTCTGGGCTATTCTTTCTATATCAGATTTATGAATTTGGCGATGATCTTTACCATTATTGACACTTAAATAAAATTCCATATTCAAAGTAACTTCATGCCAAAATTTCAATATAGAATCTTTTTTAGTCTTTAATATTTCTAAGTCACTAGGTAAAGCAATTAATTGAGAATCTACTTCTGGATATTCAAAAGTTTGCCCTTTAATGGTTATTTGACGCCAGACAATACCAGAAACTTGATGTTCTCGTTGATATTGGTGAATTGTAGCTTTAAAATCTTGGTAGGCAGTGAATTTTTGTAGTCCTTCAGTTCTGATAAACTGGTCAAGTACAGGATTGCCAGAAACAGCTATATCTAACTTGAGACGCTTCCCTTTGAGGCAAGCTTGGCGTTCATCTGCCAAAATTTGAATTAGTTCCTCAGTAGTGTAAATTTTTGTCATTTGTCATTTGTCATTTGTCATTTGTCATTTGTTATTTGTCATTTGTTATTTGTTATTTGTTATTTGTCATTTGTTATTTGTAATTTGTTATTTGTAATTTGTTATTTATTCTGTAGTACTTGCAGAAACTTTAGATATTATCCCTTGAAATAAAGAAATGTTCCGTATCTAATTTCACTAAACAATAATAGGGCAGACAAAATTAATCTGCCCTTATAATTACTGAACTAATTCACTACTAAACTCATTGAAGGAACGCCGCTTTAACTCTACAGATTCCGAACGAGGTAATAAATCAAACATTTCCCGGAACTTATCATCTATTTCCTCAAACGGTACTTGACCGTTCTTATTCAAGACTACCTCACCAGACTGATTAAACACCACCACTTGGGGAACACCCCCAGAGTAATAATAACCAGCTTCTGTAGAAGTGTAATTATCCTTGACAGGAAGAGTATCGACACCCAGAGGAATAATCTCAACCACCTTCCCATAAAATGCTTGTACTTGTGAGGGAATGAGTGCATATTGTTTGCAATCACTACTGTCATCAATGTAGAAAAATAAAAAGGTGGGTTTATGTTCCCCTAAAGCCTGTGCTAAGGTTTGTTTCGGTGGAACTAGGGAACCATTACCAGAATAAACAACAAAAATATTTCCATCGTATCTGTCGTCATTGATACCTGCAAATGCTGGTTGTATATTTGTCGTCAACAGACAAATAAGTAGCAAAAATAGGGACAAAATCCGCCAACAGTCTGGAAAAAAATTGCGTAAAAATTGCGATCGTATACCAATCATCCAAAGAAACCTTTTTAATCTTGATTTTTTCGCTAATTTATGCTGAAACCAGCAACTTGGGGTGGATATATAATTACCTATGCCACCAAATTTTAAGATAACGCTAATTGGGATTTACTCTCCCAATTAGAGTCAAGGTAAAAGCTAAACCCAATTACCCAAATCTTGCACCTAGATCGCAAACCCGGTTTATTGGCAATTATTGATCTATCACAACCCTAATTTTTCCTTCATAAATCCGGTTTATAAGAAAATCGGGTGAAAACCCCGTCTATGCACGAGCGGGGATGAAAACCGTAAGCAGGTTTTAACCTGCATTCGTGGTAAAATAGCGCTAACAGGAACGGTAATTAACCTGTATAAAAACCCAACTGCCTAGGGGCAATCTGTACCTTGACAATTGTAGATATGGGGTTCTATTCCATAGTTCTAGTTTCTGCCCAGGAATAGGTAAAATCTGCATGGAAGCTAGACAAAACAGAATTCAAGTAAAACAAATTTTTGGAATAATCCACTACCCCCGGGCAGGGGGAAAGTTAACGCTCGAGGAGAGAACCACCTCTGGGTTAGATTTCGCAAGGGGTCTAATCTAAGTGGACTCGTTGAACCGAGAATCCCCGCGTCAAAAGACCGGGGAGTGTCAATCATGGTTACCCTCGAATGGTGCAAGATATGACTGGCTTTTTTAGCAGAGATTCGCTAAACTCCCCCATATTAAATTTATAAATCTAAGATTATTTAAAGACTAGGATACGGATGTGGGAAATCAAATTCAACTGATAGATAGACTGAGACTGGCTTTGGCTGTATCGGTAGCAAAAAGTGTAACTTTCGCGGTGCGATCGCTGCGTTTGGGTGCAGCATCTGTGTTACCGGGTTCAATTGCGCGTCGTATAGAACCCCATCTATTGCAACTATTGAGTAAGCAAGTAAAAAGTGGGGTAATTCTCATTGCTGGGACTAATGGCAAAACTACCACGTCTTTGTTGTTAAAGGAGATTTTGTCACGTAAGGGTTATCGGGTAGCGCATAATTCTACAGGTGCTAACTTGGAAAATGGCTTAGTAACCGCATTGATGGAAAGTAGCAGTTTCTTGGGGAAGCTGGATGTGGATTATGCCATTTTGGAAGTGGATGAGAATATTATCCCCAAGGTTTTGACACCAATTCAACCCCGGGTTATCCTCTGTTTAAATTTGTTCCGGGATCAATTGGACAGGTATGGGGAAGTTGATACTATCAGTAAGCGATGGACAAAAGTCATTTCTAGTCTCCCACCAGAAACGGTAGTTATTCCCAATGCTGATGACCCGACTTTATGTTATCTCGGTCAGCAGTTAAAGCAGCAGGTTTCCTTTTTTGGTTTAACTGAACCCGGACATTATTTAGAAGCAATTCCCCACGCTGTTGATTCTATCTACTGTCCTCGTTGCGGACATTCCTTGGATTACAAAGGGGTTTATCTGTCCCATTTGGGAGATTTTACCTGTCCGAGTTGTGGCTTTAGTAAAAGTCAACCCACCCTCAATAGCCAAGACTGGGAACAAATTCTAGTGGGGGTTTATAACAAATACAATACCCTAGCGGCTGCTACAGCTGCGAAAGAGTTGGGAATTGATGAAGATACCATCCGTGCAACTATTCCCACCTTCCAAGCGGCTTTTGGTCGTGCTGAAGAGTTAAAAATAAATGGTAAGCGGGTGCGGATTTTGTTATCCAAAAATCCTGTGGGGACAAATGAAACAATTCGTGTGGTAACTCAAAGCGAAGATACCACAACCCTTTTGGTGTTAAATGACAGGGTTCAGGATGGGGAAGATGTATCCTGGATTTGGGATGTGGATACGGAGAAATTAGTCGCAAGGGGAGGAACTTTGGTGGTAAGTGGCGATCGCGTTTATGATATGGCACTAAGGCTACGTTATAGTCAAAAGTCCTCCCAAGATAATTTAAATTTAATTGTCAAAGAAGATTTACGGGAAGCAATTTCCACAGCTTTAGAACACACCCCGGCAGATGAAACTTTACATATTCTACCCACCTACACAGCCATGTTAGATGTGCGGGAAGTTTTGACGGGAAGAAAAATCCGTTAGGAGTTTGGAGTTAAAAGTTTGGAGTTAAAAGTTTGGAGTTAAAAGTTTGGAGTTAAAAGTTTGGAGTTAAAAGTTAAAATTTTGGAGTTAAAAATTAAAAGTTAGGAGTTAGGAGTTAGAAATTAAAAGTTACGAGTTAACAGTTAACAGTTAACCATCAACTGTCAACTGTCAACTGTCAACAGCTACAAGGGGATTTATTTTTACCTTTATCTTTTTACTTTTTACGCTTGTTGACGCTGTATCCCTACTAATTCTTACTCTTCCAGGAACTATTGCAACTTCACTGCTGCACGTTGTAGTGGTAAAACTTCCTCTAAGGTTAATTCATGGTCAGAAGTTAAATGACTGCTACAACAAATGGTGCTAAAAAAAATTGGTTGATCAACTACTTCTGAAAAATGCTTTTCCAGTAGTAATCTAGAAGTAATATCTCCTAGTAACTCCGAAATATCTTTTGTTAATTGGTCTTTGTCATCACGATGCACCATTCTAAATTTAAATGGTGTTTCTCCAACCAATTCTTTCACAGCAGAGTCAAATTTATCTAACTTACCTTCTACAAAAGCAAAGGATACTTTTGTGAAAAAATCCCACGCATCTGGAAAAATCTCGCGGATTTTTTCGAGATGATTTTCACCCTGGTAAACTAAAGTTGCAGTTTTACAATCCATGTTATTTAACAATGATGGTAGATGAAAGGTTATTTATAAAGTAAACCTTAAGACCTAATCAACGGGGGTTTCTCAGAGATTAAGTACAAGAATATTTAATACTTCACCCAGAGAAACCCGGTTTCTAACTACGTCCATAGATTTAGTATTTACTTTATAAATGGTCTGTGCAGACAAAAATAACAGTTACTACTTTGAATTTTAAACTAAAAAATACTCAACTACAGTTGATGTTAATTTTTGATGACTTAAACTACAATTAATAATACAATTACTAAGTACATCTCATCCCAAAAAAGCTGGGAAATCACAGTGGAATGGATCTGACTTAAGTCATATCTTCCAGATTTGTAGAGACGTAGCAATGCTACGTCTCTACTGACGGGGTTTCTTGAGAATGACTAATGGTGAAAGTCTAAATTTTACGTTTAGAAACCTAGTTTTTTGGTCTTGTTGTACTAACTAGCCACTATAAACTGCCTATACTTACATCTTGCACACTTCGTGTTAATACTGAATTATTTTTCTGGCAATAAACATATATTTTTAGCAAGAAATTGGAAAAATAAAGGTTTGAAGCCTGCGTAGGCAGGGTTTGTTTGTATAGCTTTACTCTTATAGGGTATAGGTGCAAGATATGAGTATACAACAGACTAACAGACCTATAAACATTATCTTACCCCCGTAGTGCTGTTTCACCGCTACTGTGTCTGTGGTGCGTCAGTGCTACTACATGATATCTACTGACAATCAATGACACCAAGTTTGAATAATTACTTACTATATTGTTAGGGGTATTGCTAAATGGTAAATGCTGAACCCATTGAGGACTTACGATATTCTCACAATTGGTCGGAGGTGCGTGTAGACGCGTAGCGACTACCTTTGGAAGCCACTACTCTACGAGAACACTACGTGAACGTGTCTACACTCCTGCGGAGAAGCAAGCTACGTAGAGTCACTACAAACCCTAATTTACCGTACATTATTTATCATGGGTGTCACAGATCCTACACTTAATAAATGTGCCAGTTGCCTAAGTCTTAGAGGTTATTTATAAAGTAAACGTTAAGACCCAAGAAACCGGGTTTCTCCGGGTGAAGTATCGAATATTATCGTACTTAGTCTGAGAGAAACCCGGTTTCTAACCACCCATAGACTTAATATTTAGTTTATAAATGGTCTCTTACCATTAAGATGTAGTTTGCTAGTCTGCGACAGTTTCAACTACCTGTCTACCCTATTTCCTATTCTCTGTTCCCGACTTCTACAAGAAGTCTAATAACTGTTGAGATGAACATGATATGATTCCCAGGTTATTAAACAATCGCTATCAAATCATACGCACTTTAGGGAGTGGTGGATTTGGCGAAACTTTTCTAGCACAAGATACCCATTTACCTTCCCATCGCATTTGTGTAATTAAACAACTAAAGCCTATCAACGATAAACCACAAGTTTACCAACTTCTACAAGCAAGATTTGCTAGGGAAGCAGCGATTTTAGAGTCATTGGGTGAAGGTCATCAGCAAATACCAAAATTATACGCCTATTTTATAGAAAATGATAATTTTTATTTGGTACAAGAATTAGTAGAAGGTGCCACCCTTAATGAGAAATTACAAAATGAAGGACTTTTTCATGAAAGTTTAGTCACTGAAATTTTAATAAGTATTTTAGGAGTTTTAGATTATATCCACTCCCAAGGGATTATTCATAGAGATATTAAACCTAGTAATATAATTTATCGCCAACAAGACAACAAACCCGTTTTAATTGATTTTGGTATCGCCAAGGAAATGATGAATTCTGTGGTGGATACAGAAGGTAAAATTACCACTTCTATTGTAGTCGGTACTCCTGGTTTTATGCCTCCAGAACAAGCCGCAGGTAAACCAGTGTATGGTAGTGATATTTATAGCTTGGGAATAACAGCAATATATCTATTGACAGGTAAACGTCCCCAAGACTTACCTCACCATCCTCAAACAGGGGAAGTGGTTTGGAATTTTGAACTTAATATTAATAGTAACTTAGCAAAAGTTTTAAAGAAGGTAGTTAAATCTCATCCACGCGATCGCTACACTACTGCTAAGGCAATGCTAGCAGATTTATATCCCCAAGATAGGATTTTAAGTAACTTTTCAACTACTCGTCTTATATCACCAGAAAATACCCTTAATCAAGAAACTCGCAAATGGGAACAAACTTCTAATTCCCAATTAACAATTCCTACTCAAAAGACATCCACAAATACAATTAATTATAGTAGGCAAAGCTACCGTAACCGTCAAATCCTATTAAATAAAGTCAAAAATTATTGGATTAAAGGAGTTTTAGAAACCTCATTACACGGATTAGCCTTAATTGAACTTGGTTTAGAGAATCGTCTTGATGTTTTAGCCCGTCCTTGGGGAATGATATGGGAAACCCCAGAACAAGCTAGACAAGCATTACCAAATAATACCAAAATTATCGATTTATTTCACCAAATGGGAGATGGACGTTCTCTATTAATTTTGGGTGAACCAGGTTCGGGAAAAACCACAACACTTTTAGAACTAGCGCGAGACTTAATTACTATTGCTGAACAAGATATTAATCAACAAATTCCAGTCATATTTAACCTTTCAGCATGGACTAATGAAAAAATTACCATTGGCGAATGGTTAGTTAGAGAACTTAATACTAAATATCAAGTATCTCAAGAAATTGGTAAAACTTGGCTGGCAAATCAACAGTTATTATTGCTATTAGATGGTTTAGATGAAGTCAGTAGCGAACGTAGAGAAAATTGTGTCGCAGCAATCAATAAATTTATTCAGGAATATGGAGAAACAGAAATTGTAGTTTGCAGTCGCATTCAAGATTATGAATCCTTATCAAATCGTCTATCCTTTCAAGGTGCAGTTTTAATTCAACCTCTATCTTTAGAACAAATTCATCAATATTTCCAAAGTGCAGGTTCTAAACTTGATGCTGTTCGTACAGCGCTAAAAACTGATGCTAAATTACAAGAATTAGCTAAGTCACCACTAATGCTAAGTATTATTACCCTTGCCTATCAAGGAATATCAATTACAGACTTACCGGGAATTTCTATAGAAGAACATCGTCAACATTTATTTGATAAATATATTCAAAGAATGTTGTCACGTAGAATTACTCAAAATTCTTATTCTAAACAAAAAACTATCCACTATTTAACCTGGTTAGCCACCAAAATGAAGCAACAATCACAAACAGTATTTTTAATTGAAAGAATGCAGCCAGATTGCTTACCATCTAAATTACAAAATTTTATTTATGTTTTCTGTTGTTTGCTAACCTTCGTCTTGCTTGGTTTATTTTTAGGTATACAATTTATCCATTTTGAAAGGGCTATTCTAGTTATATTTTTCACGACAATATTTTTTTGGTTACTGTTTGGTTTTGACCGCATTCATCCTGTAGAAACCCTCAAATGGTCATGGAAAAATACTAAAAATAATCTCCTGATTGGACTTGTAGGAGGAACAATTTTAGGAGTAATACTAAAACTAACTGCTGTAATCGTATATGCAACAACTACGAACTTACAAGGTTTCACTAAATATATTAGAGAATTATCTATGTATTCATGGATGCGTGGGATAGTATTTGGCTTGAGTTTAGGGCTAATTTTTGCGCTGATTAAAGGTTTAACAAGTCCTACCATCCAAAAACAAACCTCCCCTAATCAAGGAATTTGGCAATCAGGAAAAAATGCATTGGTTTTCGGTTCTATTGGATTTATAGTACTATCTTTAGCAGCTATCTTTTTACATTGGCGTATCCTTGCTTGGGGATTTTTTGGCTTATCTTTTGGTATCGCTGCTGGTGGAGGTGAAGCCTGTGCTAAACATTTAATTTTACGTATTATACTTTTTTCTAGTGGTTATATACCCTGGAATTATGCAGGTTTTTTAGATTATGCCACTGAAAGAATTTTATTGCAAAAAGTCGGTGGAGGCTATATTTTTGTGCATCGTTTATTGTTAGAATATTTTGCCAAAATGGGTAATTAAACCTCGTCCATGTTGAAACCTGGAGTTTGTCAAAAGGGAATAGGGAATAGGGAATAGGGAATAGGGAATAGGGAACAAAAACTGGTCAATAAAAAACTATGGGTTTCAAAATAGACGTGGTTTACTATCCCTAAATTCCTCACCCCTTAAAGATAAAAAGATATTTAAATAATCTTAAAGATTATGGAAAGACAAGAATACTTTGAATCCAATGGAATAAAAATTTATGGCACTCTTACTCTCCCCAATCAAGAAGAAAAACCACCTGCTTGTCTGTTGATTGGAGGTTCATTTCCTCAAACTAGAGACGGAAATTTAGATAATTCCCAAACCGACTGGTTCCCGACACCACTACCTGCACGGAATCTCTTTCGGGATGAAGCCAAAATTCTAGAGAAAATTGGTGTTGCCACCTTTAGATACGATAAGCGCGGGTGCGGTGAAAGTGAAGGGGATTTTAATACCACTAGTCTGTTTGATTTGGTAGCAGATGCTAGTAATGCACTGCAATGGTTACGTAGTTTAGCGGAGATTGACCAGGACAGAATCGGAATTTTGGGACAAAGTGAAGGTGCGGTAATTGCCCTTATGGTAGCAGCACAAAATCTTGACCTGAATCCCCAATTTCATTTTTGGGATTTTTCTTCTAATTGACTCAACCTGTACTCAAATAGCCGATTTTGAAAGGTAATATCCTTGCGAATCAATTGGAGTTCTCCCCGCATCCGCTCTACTTGGCTACCAATGGTGTA
>JASJCY010000033.1 GCA_030065825.1 Nostocaceae cyanobacterium
AGGTTCACGCTTCTAAACCAACTCATGCGTGCAATTAGAGCGTTGTGTATCAAGTTCTCTGAAGCTGCCTAAAGCTATTTGAAGAAAACGAAAATACTCATTGTTACTAGTTCGTCCATAACCTGACGCTATGTTTGAAGTAACTAGCTATATTTTAGCACTTCTTCCTTCTTCCTTTTTCCCTTTTCCTTCTTCCTTGAAGGTCGAAGACCTCCAGTCACATTCAAAAATAAATTTTTGGTTAGTAGTGAGTAGTAGAGACGTAGCAATGCTATGTCTCTACTCAAAACAAGCGTTAAAACCCTTACTACAAACACTATCAATATGCGAGTTGCGTAAGTCCTATTTAAGTTAAAAAAATCAAATAGATGATACCCCTTGAATTTCCTTAGTAAGTTTCTAAGTATCCGTATTAATACTAATTAGCCGGAAAAATATTATTGCTATGGTTAATACGAGTATTTGATGTTGCCATATGCAAAATATATAGAGTATGACAGTGATATTAATATTAGGAGGATGCAAATATGAAAAAATTGAAAGAAATAGCCTCTATTTTATTATCAACGGGTGTAATAACATCAACAAATTTAGCTTTTATTGCAACACCACAAGGCTCTGCTATTGCTGGTAAAGGAGCAAATCAATTTGCAGTCGTTTGTCTCATAAATAGGACAAATATCCCAATTACATATCGCTTCAAATGGCGTCGTGGAAAGTATAATAAGTGGGCAAAACAAGTGATAAAACCTGGGGCTAGAAGATGGCACTCTTGGACTTATAAATCGCGTTATAGAAGTTCTCCAAAGTTTGATATTAAATTTGATTACGATATTAGACCTGGAAGAAATAAAACTAAATCTTATAGTTTGGTTCGTTATCAAGCTCCCGCTGAATCTTGTAAATACGGCAAAAAGTATGTGTTTCGTAAAAGAGATCGTTCTTTTATTGATCTGTTTTCAACACGTAATTAATATCGGTAGTTTGTGACAGATTTAAAATAATTTGTAATCAACAAAAACCCCGACTTATTAAATAAGTTGGGGTTCTAGATATTCACACATCTTGCAGCATTTAAGGGCAAGACTTAAAAAACTGGGTTTATCCAATTTTGGATTTTAGATTGACTACTTAAACAAGGGGATTAATATCTTGCACCACTATCAGAAACTAATGTATTACTATTTTTTCAAAAAGCGCTGACGTAAACGAGAAACAAACCCATTTACCTCTGGTAATTTCATCCAAGAAGCAATAAAACCAAAAACGCACAAACCCACTAAACCAGCAATAGATAATTGCAACAATTGAATCAACAAACCCTCTGTACCTAAAAGCTGTTGAGAACCACGAAGAGTAGCAAAACTGGCTACACCTGCAACCACACTACCAGCAGTTAAACTCAAAATTGGTAAACTCCATTCACCCACAGGTAAACCATTCAATTTACGATTCAGCAAGAACAACAACATTAATATTGAACTGCAATTCACACCCACAGTTGCTAATACTAAACCCGGTGCGTCAAAAACATTAATGAAAATGTAATCTAACACAGCATTGAGGAATATATTAAACATACTAATGCGAAAAGGTGTCTGACCATCACCTAAGGCATAAAACACCCGCACCAGTACATCACGTCCTAAATAAACAAACATGCCAATACCATTAGCAATTAGCAAAGAAGATACTAAATCTGAATTAGCAACGCTAAAAGCACCACGTTCATAAACTACCCGCACAATTGGTACAGCAAGAGCAATCATCAATGCACCCAAAGGTAACATTGTAAAAGCAGATAATAATAACCCTTGGCGAATACGTAATTTTAATTCATGCCAATCATTGGGGTCAGTTAAACGAGAAAATAAAGGTAATAAAGGCACTAAAATCACATTAGAAATAATCCCCAAAGGAGTCTGCACCAATAACCCTGCATTTGCCAAACCAGCCGCAACTCCAGTAGTAGGAATTAAAGAAGCAAAAAACAAATCTGTATAAAGATTAATTTGCAACATTCCCGAAGAAAAAGTAGCCGGGAGCATAATTTTCATCACATCACTCACCCCTGGCTGCTTAAAATTAAACCGCAAACGAAATTTACCCAAACCGCTACGTACTTGGGCAATTACCTGTACCAACCATTGCAAACTTGCTCCCGTAACAGTCGCCAAAGCTAAAACCATTCCTCCTTCCCTGACATATTCCGGAGTACTAATTTTCTCCCCTACTTGCAGAAAAAGAATGCCAATTCCCAAAACAACTGAAACGCTAGAAAACAAGGGACTAATAGAAGGTAACCAAAATTGATTTGCAGCATTCAAAACTCCAAAACCAATGCCAATTAATCCTGCTAAAACTGCCATTGGTGACATAATTCGTAACTGTTGAATGGCAATTTCCCTGACTAATTCCTTCTCCGGAACCCTCAAACCAGGAGCAAATAAATCTATCAAATTCGGGGCACAAACAAAGACAAAAATTGCCACCAATAACAATATCGTACCGATAATAGTAGTAATTGTTTCTACCAAAGGGGCAGCCTCTTCCTGATCCCGCTTCGCTAAAACACTGACAATTGCACTGTAAAAAGGTCCATTAATTCCCCCCAACAATATCAGCAGAAAACCAGGAATAGTATAAGCATAGTTAAAAGCATCAGCAGCAGGTCCCAAACCAAAAGCAGCAGCTATAACTTGCTGACGTACCAATCCAAATACTTTACTAATTAAAGTCGCTGCGGCAACAATTCCCGCAATTCCTACAATAGAACGAGAAACTTTTTGTTCTTTAGTCACAAAAAATACCCAATAAACCTAACAAACCTAATCAAACCCATGTCTGAAAATATTTAACCCGAAATTCACTTATCTGTCAGGTAAATTCTCATAAAAAAATTGTTAGGTATTGACCCCAAGCAACCCAGTTTCTAAGATTGTAGAGGTTTATGGTGACACAAAAGTTTGCTAAATTGAAAAATACTCTCAACTCCAACCATTAATTCTTCTAACCTGACCTGAGATTTTGAACGCACTACTAATTACTGGAACAGATACCGAAGCTGGTAAAACCGTTGTCACAACAGCATTAGCAGCATATTGGCAAAAATATCACTCCCACCGTACCTTAGGAATCATGAAACCCATACAATCAGGTGTGGGCGATCGCGAATGGTATCAACAGTTATTTGCACTCTCCCAATCGACCTCAGAAATTACACCGTTGTATTTTCAAGCACCCCTTGCCCCTCCGATTGCTGCTGCCCAAGAAAACCGTACTATAGATTTAGGGGTAGTGTGGAAAGCTTTTTCTGGCTTATCTCAACGCTTTGACTTCGTGTTAGTGGAAGCCTTGGGAGGATTAGGTTCTCCCATCACAGAGGAATTAACAGTAGCAGATTTAGCCGCAGACTGGCACTTACCCACAGTATTAGTAGTACCCGTAAAATTAGGTGCAATTTCCCAAGCAGTGGCGAATGTAGCATTAGCAAAACAGATGGGAGTACAGCTGCTGGGAATCATCCTCAACTGCGTCCAACCCCGCACAGAGACAGAAATAGCCGCATGGACACCAACGGATTTAATTCAATCCCTAACAAATACCCCAGTGTTAGGCTGTGTACCCTATGTAGAAAACCTGGAAGATAAGGACAAACTAGCACAAATCGCCTCAGATTTAGATTTAGAAATATTACTACCGTTCTCGTTCTAAGATTCTAAGATTACCTATAAAAATTTCTCCCCCTCTTCTCCCTCTTCCCCCTCTTCTCCCTCTTCCCTCTCTTCCCCCTCTTCCCCCTCTTCCCCCTCTTCCCCCTCTTCCCCCTCTTCCCTATTAAGAGTTCCCTATTTTCAAACTAGGTCAAAATAGAAATACCCAGACACCACTCAACATGTAAACAATGGTTTCTACATTCCCAAACACCACTGCTGTTGACTTATCTCGCGTCCGCTTATCTATCCGTTCCTTGCAACCCCAACTGATAGAATGGCGACGACATTTGCATCAAAAGCCAGAATTGGGTTTTCAAGAACAACTAACAGCCGAATTCGTCTCCCAGAAGTTGCGGGAATGGGGAATTCAACATCAAACAGGTATTGCTAAAACTGGTATTATTGCGGTTATACAAGGTAACAAACAACACGAAAACATAGAAACTCAATCCCAAGTATTGGCAATTCGTGCTGATATGGATGCCTTACCCATCCAAGAATTAAACGAGGTTCCTTACCGTTCCCAACATGATGGGGTGATGCACGCTTGCGGACATGACGGACATACTGCGATCGCCCTCGGTACAGCTTACTATTTACAGCAGCATCGAGACAGTTTCCCTGGTACAATCAAAATTATCTTCCAGCCAGCGGAAGAAGGACCAGGGGGTGCCAAACCCATGATTGAGGCTGGGGTACTGCAAAATCCCGATGTTAATGCCATCATCGGTCTACACCTGTGGAATAATATGCCCCTAGGCACCGTAGGAGTCCGTGGTGGGGCATTAATGGCGGCTGTAGAGTCCTTCCATTGTCAAATTTTTGGTAGGGGTGGACATGGTGCTATCCCCCATCAAACCATTGATTCGGTAGTAGTAGCCTCGCAAATCGTCAATGCCCTGCAAACCATTGTAGCTCGTAATGTCAACCCCATCGATTCCGCTGTAGTTACAGTGGGGAAACTCCAGGCTGGCACTAAAGGAAATGTGATTGCTGATACCGCATATATGAGCGGAACAGTTAGATACTTTAATCCAGTTCTAGAGAGTTTTTTCAAAGAAAGAGTAGAGCAAATTATTGCCGGAGTTTGTCAGAGTCATGGTGCTAGTTATGACTTGGATTATTGGAAACTTTACCCAGCTACCATTAATGATGCTGGTATGGCAGAATTAGTGCGTTCCGTAGCTGAAAATGTGATTGAAACCCCCCTAGGAGTGGTTCCAGAATGTCAAACCATGGCAGGGGAAGATATGTCATACTTCCTGCAAGAGGTTCCCGGTTGTTACTTCTTCCTCGGTTCTGCAAACCCCTCCAAAAATTTAGCCTATCCCCACCATCATCCCCGATTTGATTTTGATGAAACTGCTTTAGCTATGGGTGTGGAAATATTTGTTAGGTGTGTGGAAAAATTTTTCGAGTAAATAGGTAATTGGTAATTGGAATCTATTACCAATTACCAATTACCAATTACCGACCCAGAGCAATATTTTTGAATAAATTTCAATTACACTGCTGCCAAATTATTTCGTAGTTAAAATTTGTTGTTTCTTTAATCAACAACAAAGACAGTATCGTTACAATCCTGATTTCCACCTTTCCACAAATCTTCAAAACCTATTAACAGGTAACCTTTATCTGAATCAGGTGATAGGAGCAAAACTCTTAAGCATGTAGATTCCATCCTCACTCAACCGAAAACCGCTATATTTGATTTTTGAAAAACCAAATGAGCCAAGGGGAGCATCCCAATTTTTACGCAATACCCTGGAAGGGTATCGCTATAAGAACAAAACCTGCCTGAGCCAAGAGCCTATGGTACAAAGATTTAATTGTCAGTATATGTAGTAAAAATTAAGTGTTATTTCTATATACAAAAAATAATTTTTAGAGAAAAAATTAAAAATACTGTAAAGTAGTGCATATAATTTCCGCTGGAAGTGGATTCTAAAAATGCGGTAATCAAACGGATGTATTGCATCTGAAATCAAGCTGATAATGCAATTAACAAAGCTTGATTAACAAAAGAGATTAAAAAAATGCGTTCCCCAAAAATCTTTGTCACTGCTTTATCTGTTATAGCTTCTATAGCTTATGCTGGTTCTGCACAAGCTATTGGCTTGAGACTCAATCTAGGTATGGCAGATAATCCGAATACAAATGGCATAGAAACAGGTGAACAAGGAGGCTTTTCTGATTACTACGATCAAACAAAATATCCTAGTTTTTCTCAGAATGCTGTGACAGTTGACTTTAACGATCAAATTAGTGGTAATACTTTTGTATACAGTAAAAATGGCGATTTACTAACAGACCCGAATAGTGAACATTGGTTTGCAAAATATACCTTACAAAATGGTGCAAAAATTATCAGTGGTGAATTAAATCAGTCGGGTAAATGGATTGATCGAGAAGGGAGATGGGCACCCACCGGTCCGACAGGAGAAAAGAACCAATCCAATTATCTGCAAGTGTTTAAGCGTCAAAAGGTTGTAATCGATCTCAAAGAAGACTTGAACTACTTTGGTATCAACTGGGGTGCTATTAGTCCTAAAAATAAGTTCTCTTTCTATAATGGTGACACATTGATCCAAACCTTTGATAGCACAGACGATCTTCTGACAAAAGTTATCACAGAAGGAGAAAATAAAAACGCTGTGAAAGCATCACACCAAACGAACGAATATAACACCTTTGTTCACTTCTATGCTGAAAATGCAGATCAAACATTTAACCGCATTGAAATGTGGCAAGATGGTGGTGGTGGTTTTGAAAATGACAACCATTCATTCCATATTGGAAACGGAGCCTTCGATCCTGACAAAGGTGTTACTAAAGTACCTGAACCCAGTTTAGTTTTTGGAATGTTAGCTGTGGGTGGTGTGTTTTTTCTCAAGTACAAAAAGCAAAAGTCATTACCTTTGGGATAACTCACATCTTACATCTTGCACTACAGTGTTAATACTGAAATATTCTTATGGCAATAAACATATATTTTTAGCAATAAATTGGAAAGATAAAGGCTGTAAGCCTGCGTAGGCAAGCTTTGCTTGTATAGCTTTACCCTTATAGGGTATAGGTGCAAGATATGAGATAATAAAGTTGTCAAAGATTCTGGATTAAGTTGGGTTTTACACTTTAGTTAATTCCATCATTTCAGAATCCCCAAGCACCCCACTGCAAAGCAGAGAGGGGTAATTTTATGTAAACCATATTAAACAAAAAGAATAAAATTATTTTTATCTTGGCTGGTGATTACTGAAGCCTAATAATTTATGAGTATGACTTAATAGGATTTACAATTAGTTTATAAAAAAACATATACTACTAATTTGTCATCAATTGTGAATCAGACTATAGCTGGAAACGACATTCAACTGCTGGTTGTAGATATCGATGGGACGATCGCCGGACATGAAAACGGAATTAGCGAAACAGTCAAGGAAGCGATCACCGCAGCACAAGCTAAAGGGATTCAAGTAGCAGTTGCCACAGGTAGGATGTATCGTTCTGCTTTACGCTTTCACCAAGAAATTGGCTCGAATCTGCCATTAATAGCATACCAAGGAGCCTGGATTCAAGATCCACTCTCCCAAAACATTTATCACCATTTACCTGTTAAACGACAATTGGCTCAACAGTTGTTAGACTATTTTGAACAACCAGAACTCCGAGACTTGCTATCCGTACACTTTTATATTAATGACCAACTCTACGTGCGAGAATTAACAACAGACACCCAAGCTTATGCTCAACGTTCTGGAATTAACCCAATTGCTGTGGGTGATTTACGGCAAGTGTTAAATAACGAACCCACAAAGATTTTGGCTTTATGTGAAGATACGGATGTGATTGATAATTTACTGGGGAATTTACGTCAGCAATACACCCCAGACCAATTGTATATGACTACATCTGTGCCTACTTTCTTTGAAGCTGCACACCCTGCGGTAAATAAAGGTGCTGCTGTGCGTTACCTAGCCGAGGAACTGCTAGGAATAGAAAGTACCAATGTTATGACTATTGGTGACAATTTTAATGATTTAGAAATGCTACAATATGCCGGTATCGGTGTGGCTATGGGTAATGCACCAGCAGGGGTAAAAGCGATCGCTAACTGGATAGCTCCCAATGTAGAATCAGATGGTGTTGCAGTGGCGATCAGCAAATTTTTGCTTTCGTAATGGGGGGTTGCTGAATCCATGTATGATGCAGAATTTTGCATGATTCCAAAACGCTTGTTCCAGACCTTGCAGTGCAAGGTCTGGAACACCCAGATTCATAGTTCAAATCAGCAACACCCGTAATGGTGATAATCGCTGGGGTGGGAGTTTGCATTCTTGCATTTTTGCATGAATTGATTATACAAAAATCAGAAAGAGCACCGACGACTGGCCGTGTTTCGTCTCGGTGCCCTCGCTGGTTCGCTCCTCACACACCAGTTAATATACCTTTAGTCATTCAACCAGTCAACACCTATATACAAAAGTTTTGATTAGAGTTGATAGAGTGGGGAAATTCCGAGGAATTCTGACAGTAGCAACCTCAATACGGATTGAGTAGCCATAACCAATCCTAGCCTAGCTTGAGCGAGTTGTGGTGAGTTAGATTTAACTTCACCCAAAATGCGACAGTGACGCCAAAAATTGTCCCAGGCTTGATTTAAAGATAGTGTGGTCTTCTCCCAATTCACTGCAACACGATTATCATTACCAGCAAATTCAAGCTTGTCCACTACCTGCACCAATTCAGTAATCAGCCCCACAGAAGCTGGGTGATGTAAACGAAGTTGGCGATCGCTCCCCAGCCAAGGTATGGAATTATTAACAGACTGACAATTCAATCCCTCTTGCTGTGCCAACCTAATCAGTGAACAACAGCGTGCATAGACATATTGTGCCCCAAATAAGGTATCACAAGCAAGCAATTTCTCTTCCCTCTCTCCCCCCTCTTCCCTCTCTTCCCTCTCTCCCCCCTCTTCCCTCTCTTCCCTCTCTCCCCCCTCTTCCCTCTCTCCCCCCTCTTCCCTCTCTTCCCTCTCTCCCCCCTCTTCCCCCTCTTCCCCCTCCCAACTCCCAACTCCCAACTCAACAAGCCTTTGCAGCCAATCTGCTAAACACCGGTGAGTTATTTCTAAATGAATCGATCCAGGAGGGACAATAGAAACACTAAAATTACAGTCCGGTTTTGTAGATAAATTAGCAGCAATTTCACTAGCAACCTCCATTGCTGTCCAATTGTGAGATTTTGCCAGCAACAGCGCTAATCCTGTAATGTACAAAACTCGTTTATTATCTCTACCTTGGTATAGAGGAATATTTTCATATATTGTGCATAAAATTTGATTACTATTGGCATAAATACTCAGAGATTCTACTAGCCGACTGTATACTAGCTGCTTTATAGATGTGTGTTTACCGAATGGTATCTTTTGAGTCACAAAAAATGTAGCTTCAATATCCAATCAATAGAAATACCTATATTTAAGTCATCTGTCTTTAGACATAACTTTAATTTAGGGGTAGAAAATTAGAATTTCATGAAATTATGAAAAACAACTGGTAAAGAATACTACCATCATTGTACAGTTGAGAGTATAACAAAAGAGTAGAGAGCAAAATGCTTCCTACAATTTTGAATAGATGGCTGGCGTTGTAAGGCGATCAGCCGACACGCCAACACAAAGACACTCCTTGCACCTGTTTATAACGTCTTTGTCTTCAGCCGAACGCTCTTTGTTACCTATGCAATCTCCATCCTCTTTTTCTGAGGCATCACGCCCTTTTTTGACTTGGCAACGGATTATCGATTGGGCACAAGAACACTACCGGTGCCGCACCTTTAGCAAAGATGAGCGCATTCCAGCTCGACCTGGATTGCTGTATTTGGTGCAAAGGGGTGCAGTCCGCATGGTGGGAACAGCCCAAGTAAGTGCTACAGCCAGTCAGTTAACGTCTCGACGCATCAACAGAACCCCCGAAGAAGCTTTCTTAGGGTTTGTTGGAGCGGGACAGCCATTTGAAATTGTTGCTCAGTCACCATTTACATTGCAGTCTTACGCTCACGTTGACCAAACTGCGGTACTGTGGATGTACTGGCACGATTTAGATAATTGGCCCCATTTCCGTCGCGAGGTGATGGATGCCTTTAGATATCAGCACCAGCGCAAACTACTGTGGCTGAGTGCTTTGGGACAACGCCGTACTATTGACCGACTCTTAGGATTCCTTACTTTGTTAATTGAGGAATATGGAGAACCGGCAATGAGCGAAACAGATCCCGATATAATTCGCGGCTATTGTCTACCATTCCCCTTGACCCATGCCCAAATCGGCAGTGCAATCGGGTCTACTCGCGTTACCGTTACCCGTTTAATGGGTAAGTTGCGTCAAAGGGGTTTAATTCTCACCCAGGGTGATAACTTGATTTGTTTACCAGCTGAGTCAATTAATAGAGCCAGCTAAAGTAACAAGGGCAGGTGTCAGCGAATTTTGACAAACCCAGCTTGGGAAATAAGTTCCTGTCCCTGCTCAGTCATGAGGAAGTTAGCATAAGCTTCTCCTGCTCGCTGTTCCCGTTGACCATTCTGTTTGACCACTACAAATAGATTGCGAGTAATTGGGTATTTTCCTGATTGGAAAGCCTCAATGTTCAATGTATTCCTTGTTGCGGGACATTGGGAGCGCAGAACAAGTGGTTCTTTGTAAGGGGCAACGTATTCCCCTTGTGTCCGTCCCACTGGTAAAGGTTTGATTGAACATTGGGGTACAACCTCCGGGGCAGAAGCGTAATAGATACTACCAGGGTTACCAGCAACTTTTTGCAGTGCTTGGGTGGTGGTAGCAACAAACTCCACTTGGGGTGCAAAACTTTGACCACCCAAGATGTCTTGCACAAATAACTCTACCGTACCCCCATCACTAATGCGACGAGAATAGGCTTTAATGGGGATAGAAGGACCACCCAGTTGCCTCCAATTGGTAGTTTTGCCCGTGTAAATAGACCTTAACTGGTTTATGGTTAGTCCGGGAATATTCATTTGGGGATGCACCGCAACTGCCAAGCCATCAATTGCCACCGGGATTTGGGTGAGACTAAAACCGCGTTGTTTAGCACGAGTTAACTCCTCATCCAAAACTGGTCGAGAGGACTGGGCAAATGCCAGTCTGCCATCGATTAACATTTGGATGCCGCTACCAGAACCAGGAGCACTACTGCTGGGTTCTACATAACGCAGACGATATTCTGGTCGCGCTGCTTGCAATACAGGGTCAACCCTAAGTCGAATTGGTGCCCAAGAAGTACTACCACCGTAATTAAATAATCCTGTAGGAACATTGTTTACAGATTTGAAAGTTGTACCCTTAACTTTGCCTGGGTCAGGTTGATTTTCTGTGATTGGGCTGGGAGTAGTAGGTTGGGGTTTACTACCTCCATCAAGGTTAAAGCCATTTTTTCTCGTAAACCACCAAAAACCTCCAGCTATTAGCCCAGCGGTAATTAGAAGGGATAAGACTAGAACTGGTGTCTCATTTTTTTGTGACATAAGTTTTTTTAGATAGGTAATTGGTAATTGGTAATTGATAATTGGTAATTGGTAATTGGTAATAGTACAGATTTTATACTTGGGCTATAAACCGGGTTGATTGAGAATGATTAACTTGCACCATTCTCAATCAGAGCCAGAGGTCTCTATGTTCTGGTTACCAGCGTCACGCTGGTAACTAAGGGATTTGAGGCTCTGCCTCCTGGTTATCCTTTTTGGAAGTGCAAGTTGTTAGTTACTACAAACATTATCAATATCAATATGCCAGTTGCGTAAGTCCTAATTAAATTTGGGTATCCAAAATCTCAAATTTTTGTTACCCGTTAACCCATTAACGAATTCTGACAAATCCAGCTTTAGAGATTAATTCCTGACCTTGATTTGTAAGCAACAAGTTGGCGTAAGCTTCCCCTGCTTGTTGATCGGTTTGACCATTTTGTTTAACAATCACAAATAATCGCCGAGTAATAGGATATTCACCACTGATAAACACCTCTGGATTTAGTTGGTTACGCTTTTGTGGACACTGAGTAGGAGGTATCAATGGCTTTTGGTAAGGTGGAACGAGTTGATCGGATTTTCGTCCCAGTGGCAGGGGTTTGACTCCACACTGTCCCACTACTTCAGGGGCAGAAGCGTAGTAAATACCGCCAGTGTTTTTTGCTACTTTTCTCAAAGCTTCAGTAGTTGTAGGGATGAATTTGATATTGCCAGCAAACTTTTCTTCTCCTAAAATGTTCTCATAAAAAAATTCCACTGTGCCGCCTTCTTCTGGACGGCGAGAATAGGGAATAATAGGTAAATTAGAACCCCCTAACTGCGACCAGTTCGTGACTTGACCAGTGTATATATCCTTGAGTTGGGCGATAGTTAAACCTGGAATATCAAGATTGGGGTTAACTGCGATCGCAATCCCATCAAGTGCTACAGGAATTTCTTTGAGGGAAAATCCCCGTTGTTTTGCCTCCTGGTATTCCTCAACTTTCAGTGAACGAGAGGACTGGGAAAAAGCCAACTGATTTTTCAATACCATCTTGATACCCGTACTAGAACCGGGGACACCAGTAATCGGATCAGTGTATTTGAGTTCAAACTTAGGCCAGACAGTTGTAATTTTTGAATCTACTTCTTTGCGTATAGGTGCCCAAGTGGTACTACCTCCATAACGAAATAATCCTGAGGGAATGTTTGCTAGTTGAGCAAAAGTCTCACCCTGAGATTGTTCCGGTTCTGAAGACAGCTTTTGAATATTTGGATTATTAAGTATCCATACAAACACAGCACCTACTAGCCCCACTGTTACTAGAAAAGCTAAAACCAAAATTGTAGTTTCTTTAGTGCCGTTTTTTGGGGACATACTCGTTTGTCGATTGATGACTATAAACGCAATTTTTTATGTTAATTATCAGTAATTTCACGGTAATTTTTCCGTCTATATTTACTGTATCAACTCAAAAATATCTATAGTTCTAATTACTTGATTAAAAAAATGAAAATTTCCTTAATTATACAGAATAAGCCAATTGTTTCAGGCTTTCTACAGGCAATTAGGAATTAAGAATTAACAATTAGAAACAAGGTTAAAAATTGGTTAATTAGTTGTTAACGGGATTTTAATGGTTCAAAGTCATACCCAATTCTGGAACGATTACCACTAACAATTGTTACCAATTGTACTGGGGCATTGCGATCGCCAGAGGGTAAGAAACGAATTGTCCCAGAAGCACCTGTAGCAGAAAAGCCACCAGAGGTAAGTGCTTGTTGTACTCCCATGCGGGTGGGATTGCTTTTGAGGGCAGCAATTAAAGCCTTTGTGGCATCATATGCCATAGCAGTACGCCAATTAACATCACCACCCCATAATTGCCGAGATTCTGTGGGAAATTCTGAACTAGGATTGGTATTAATATGCCAAGGAATAGCCACCACCATTCCTAAAGCTTGTTCTCTGCCAATTTCTAAGGTTTTAGGAGTATAAACGCTATCTCCACCCAACAGTGGCAACTGTTTTTCGTTTACACGTACCACTTGCAAAGCTTTGTCCAGGGTGCTAGTGTTAGTAGCTAACATCAGTACTTCTACTCCCTGTTGACGGGCTTTTTTTATACTTTTATCTGCACTAAAGTTTGCTTGGGATAAGTCAAATTCAGTTAATACCTGTCCACCCTGGAGGGAAACAGATGATATAAACTCTGATTTTAAAGACAGACTGTAATTACTCTGGGAATTAAAAAAAACAGCGGCTTTCTGCTTCTGTAATTTATTGACCATATAGTTAGCTAAAGCCCGTGCTGCCATAAAATCACTGGGAACAGTACGCAAAATGTAGGGGCTAAATTTAGAAATTTTCACAGAAGTACTGGTGGGAGAAATGGCTACTAGTTTACCTTCCGTATAAACTTTGGCTGCGGCTAAGGTAACATCACTAGAATAGGAACCAACCACACCCAAGACTTGTTGATTTTTTACCAAAGCTTTGGCAATCTGTTGGACAATTTCTGGATTATTTTCATCGTTGGCGATTGCTACCTTCAGGGGTACTCCTTTGATTCCCCCAGCAGCATTAATTTCATTTTGAGCTTGAGCGATACCCCGCAAAATTTCTAACGCACTATTCGATTCAGTAGTCAGAGGTACGGATGCAGCAATAGAGTAGCTTTTTGCTGAGCCAATGCGGGCATTATTAAGAAATATTAACGTTTCTGGATCATTTTTCTTGATTTTCAAAGCCGCTTGCAAATTGGCTATTGCTTTGTCATAGCTACCATCTGCAAAAGCTTTTACCCCTTCCCGTTTTGCAGGAGAAGTTGTACCTGTTGTGAGTATTTGTTCACCAAAACTGATGCGTTGGGAAATTGATTGGCGATCGCTTGGGGACTCAGTTGTGGTTGCTTCCTTTTGCGAAAAGATATTATCTTTGAGCAACCATGCACCTCCTCCTAACAATCCTAATGCAATTAACAACGTCAAGATCAGAACAGGGATTTCGTTCTTTTGGGACATAGGAGTAAAGGATGAAAGGCAAGAGGGAACAGGCAACGGGCAACAGGGAAAACTAGTACACCCCGGCAGAAATAAATAGACCATTTATAAAATGTCAAAGCCAGAGAACACAATACTTACCCGTAGGGAGGTTCCGCTGACGCGTCTATGACTTCCAAGGCAGCGGTACTAGGTTTCGGCTAAGTCAAGGGTACAGGGTAAAGGATGAAATATTCCCCGTTCCCTGTTCCCTATTCCCCGTTCCCTGTTCCCTGCAACTAATTTTATTTTAAAGTATCATCGATAACAATTTATATATCAAACGGAATAAAGAAGTTAAAGCGATCGCCACCACAGCCGCTGCAACAGATAAAAGTAATACTTCTTTAATAGCAAGACCTGCCTGTAGGAAGCCGACAAAATAAATAATGGCAAAAGTAATCGCTGCAATAATTAATAAATCTATTTTTTCAATCCAACGTCGGTTTTGGGCAAAAATCAACATACCCAAAATCAATGCTGAAGTAGTTAAGGTAATTATGGGTGATTTCAATATACTGAACAAGGCAATGGCAATCAGCGAACCTTCAAACCCACTAAAAGCCGAACCTACTAACAATTCCCAAGTGGACAAGGGAGTGATGGAAGGAGGACGCTGCTGGGGTGACTGTGGTTGGGGGGGTTGAGTAATTTTGTGCTGTGGCTGCGCTTGTGGTGGGGGATTAACTGGTTGGGGGGTTACAACTCCAACAGGGGGATTAAGGGCATCTAAAACTTCTTGTGCCGATTGGAAGCGTTGATTTGCCGCACTTAGGAGCATTTTGTCTAAAATATCCGCCAGATGGGAACTCACATTTGTTTGCGATCGCCATATCCATTGATTACGATAACCATCGAATAGCTGAGTTACTTCTTGTATACCTGTAAGTAACATCACAGCAGTTACAGCTAAAGCATATAAATCCGTAGAGGGAAATATTATTCCTCCAGCCATCTGTTCTGGTGGCGCAAATCCCATTGAGTAAATTCCCGTAGAAGCAGGAGTTCCAGAAGGAGCATTTGCTACTTGTTTGACTGCGCCAAAATCCAGTAAGAAAAACTTCCCATTACGATGACGCATAATGTTAGAAGGTTTAATATCTCTGTGGATAATATTTTTGTCATGGACATATTGCAGTACAGGCAGAATTGAGCGCAATACTTCCACTACTTCTGTTTCCGAGAACTTGCCCTTTTGTTCTAATTCTTCCTCCAGAGTTTTGCCATCAATATATTCTTGTACCAGGTAAAAAAACTGGTCTTCCTGTCCCCCTTGCAAACTGGGAACGGTGATTGGGAAAAAAGCATAGAGGTCGGGAATTTGCTCATGACGATGTCCTATTTGTTCTAAAACTACCGCTTCCCGTTCAAATAGGTCTTGGGCTAATTGTAATTGAGTGGCAGATAAATTACCCGATGGCTGGAATTGCTTAACCACACATTCACGCATTCCCGGAGTATAGCGATCAAGTGCCAAAAATGCGGCTCCAAAACCACCACGTCCTAGTAATTTAGTAGTTAAATAGCGTCCCACCAAAATTAGTGGCATTCCACAAGTAGTGCAGTATTTTTGCTGCACGGTTTTGAGAGTAGCATTGTTATCTAAGTCTGTAAAATAGTTTTGTGGACGGGGACAGCCTGGACGAGTACAGTAAACTTCCATGATAGTTCTTGGTCATTAGTCAATTGAATTTTAGATTTTGAATTTTGGATTTTGGATGGGGAAATCACTCATCAGTTAGGAGTGAAGAGCATCAGAAGAGTCTGGGCTGACTAATCAGAACAGAATTCATGGCTACAGCAAGCCTAACCACAATCTAAAACTCTAAGTTAGTCTTGGAAAGTTTGCCAAAAAAGATAAAGTTGCCGGGGAGATTCTCTTGACAGCAAACTAACTCTTAAGTAAATCAACGCTCTTTTGTAGTTTACTTCCCCGTACCGCTACGGGGAGGGAAACTATAGGGCTGTCTGGTCGCCAAAAGAGGGCAAAATCCAAAATTGCATGACTACTGACACCATCTTAACCTTCCTCAACAGTGGACATTGCTGGATCGAAACCATTTACTACTAGGTTTTTGGGTGATGATTTTAAGATTTTTTCATTCCATCCTGGGATAGCAAACTGGGGTAAGATTTCTTGACTAAAAGCTTCCGCTGCTTTGGATCGATAACGATTGGGATTATAAATTAACCACAGCGTTCTCTTGATAACAACACCTTCAATGGAGGCACTATGTAGCACACCCATTTGCAGTTCTTTAGCGATGGCACTAGTGGACACAAATGCGGCTCCTAAACCCGCTTGTACAGCATTTTTAATTGCTTCTATGGAATTAAGTTCCATTTCGATTTTTAAACGCCGTGTATCGATTTCACAGCGGGCTAGTACTTGGTCAATCACCTTGCGAATAGTAGATTGAGAATCGAGAGCAATAAATTGCAGTTTGTACAGGTCTTCTTTTTGGATATTTTCTAATTTGGCAAAGGGATGGAATATGGGTAAAATCAGCGCCAATTCATCTTCAGCATAAGGAATTATGTGCAAGGATTCCGCCAGTTCCCCAGGGATTTCACCGCCAATAATTGCCAAATCTACTTGTCCATTAACCACACTCCAAGCAGTACGTCTAGTAGAATGGACATGCAACTGCACCGCCACATCTGGATATTTTTGGCGGAACAGTCCAATCATTCGAGGTAACAGATAAGTCCCCGTAGTTTGGGAGGCACCAACAATTAAAGTACCACCTTGGAGATTTTGTAAATCCTCAATCGCACGACAGGTTTCTTGGCATAAACTGAGGATTTTTTCCCCATAGCTCAGTAGCAGATGTCCCGCTTCCGTTAATTGAGCGCGACGTCCACCGCGATCAAATAAAGGCACGTCTAATTGTCTCTCTAGATTTTGCACTTGCAAACTCACGGCTGGTTGGGAGACATAGAGACTATCAGCAGCACGTTTAAAGCTCCCTTCTGCGGCAATCGCTTTGAGGATACGTAATTGATCTAAAGTGAAAGGAAGGTCTGACATAAGGCTCAACCCACAAACTTTGAAAGGAGCAACATTGGCAATTAACTAGCAGCAATTCCAGCATTCTGGCGCTTGAGTAATTTATTACATCTTAAATAAAGGAGAATAACTCTACTAAAGTATCAAGTATGTACGGATTTTGCCGTGCCCCAGGCTAGTATGAAAAGCTATGTACCTTTGGGGTACTTCACCTGGAACATCTAACCTTTTGGGAACCTCTAGCCTATGCCCCCAGAAAGCTGCGCTAACAGCATCCCAAGGGAAACGACGAACGGTGTATATCCTTTACACTTTAAACTTCACATAACAAAACATCTTGACTAGAGTCCTCCTTTGAATACTTTGTGGTATTGATTGTACTTAATTAAGTTTTCTTAAAATTACTTTACTTATGTATATGATGCTGCCACCTTGGTTAACCCCCAGTCATTTTACAATTTTGGGACTACTCTTGGTTTTTGCGATCGCCCACAGTGGGGGTGCGGCTTTACGTCCTTGGGCTGAAAAACAGATTGGACCTAGGCTTTATCGCATAATATTTGCACTTGTGAGTCTGCCATTAGCTGTAATTTTAATTATTTACTTTTTTAACCATCGTTATGACGGTTTGCAGTTGTGGCAAGTCCAAGGAGTACCGGGAGTAAAATCCTTTGTTTGGGCATTATCAGCAATTTCATTTCTATTTTTGTATCCAGCTACCTTCAATCTACTAGAAATTGCTGCCATTCAAAAGCCCCAAGTACACCTGTACGCAACAGGAATTATTCGCATTACTCGCCATCCCCAAATGGTAGGACAAGTAATTTGGTGTATTGCTCACACCCTCTGGTTAGGAACCACCTTCACCCTTGTGACCTCTGTGGGTTTGGTGTTACATCACCTGTTTGGAGTTTGGCATGGCGATCGCCGACTGAGTAAACGTTATGGTTCTGCCTTTGAAGATGTTAAAGGACGTACCAGTATAATTCCTTTTCTCGCTATTTTAGACGGTCGTCAATCTATCCAATGGCAAGAATTTTTACGTCCCGCATATTTAGGGGTAGCTGTATTTGTGTTACTGCTGTGGTGGTCTCACCCCCTGCTAATGCAAGCTACCAGTAGGATAGGATTATAATTTTAACTGCCAAGGAAGAGGCAGCATTTGATACCAATTAAATAATTTTTAGATTAGCAATCGCTACCAAATCAATGTAGGATGAGATTAACAAGTAGCTGTCAGCGGATCTTTTTTTCTATCCCTTTGAGATTTAACACAACAAGGGCAGAAATTCTCTGACCAAAATTTTTAATTTGGTCGTGAAATGAGAACCAGGGCAGGATATAATGGGCATATTCCTTGACGTGTAACAGCAATTATATCCGTGTTCTCCAAACATCTGACTAGATTCAGTCAACTCACTGAATAATGTTTGCTGTGAAGATTTTGTGTAGGAATTTCCACGGCAGTTGCTAGCAAATGTGCCGATTTTGCTGATAGTTGCTTTGATATTAAAAGCTGATAATTTTTAGAGGCATCATGGTGTTGTCGGTTAGTGAGCGGACATTTACTCAAGAAGTTTTAGAATCTCCTATTCCTGTTTTGGTCAATTTTGAAGCACCTTGGTGTGGATTATGTAAATTGATCTACCCACTGTTATTACAATTGAAAGCTGAATGTGGTGAAGAAATTAAATTAGTTAGAATTAATGCGGATGAAAATTTTAAATTGTCCAATGGCTATGGTCTGAAGTCACTACCAACCCTACTTTTGATTGAAAATGGTAGTGTCCGGGAACGTCTAGAGAGTTTTCGGGGAAGAGATGATTTACGTCAGGCTTTAGAAACAATTAAAAACACTTACACCAAACGCCTTCAAATTTACAATAATTCAAAAATCCTAAATTTGAGATGTCCCTTAGTCTGAAAACAACACAATATTAGTCATTAGTCATTAGTCATTTGTTCCCCGTTCCCTGGTTGTCATTTGTTCCCCGTTCCCTGGTTACAAGGTTTTACCTTTTAATGTATTATATTGCGGGCTGTTGCCTCCAGACTTAATGGGAGGCAGCAGCCCCCAACGGATGCGTTTCCAGGCTTAGCCCAGAAAGAAGTTACTACAAGAGGAAAGCGCTTAACAAGCGTGCCATTCGTCCTTATTCCTTTG
Source organism: Nostocaceae cyanobacterium (assembly GCA_030065825.1). Classification (GTDB taxonomy): domain Bacteria; phylum Cyanobacteriota; class Cyanobacteriia; order Cyanobacteriales; family Nostocaceae; genus JASJCY01. The sequence goes on from JASJCY010000033.1 coordinate 19,455, forward strand.
TCCTAGCCTAGGGAAAGACGCCGCACATCTATGTTATTTGTTCTTTGTTTTACCGATGACCAATGACCAATGACCAATGACCAATTACCAATGACCAATCTAAAACGATACTAAACTCTCCACCCAGGTAAATTTGGGTGGATTATTTTATCCTAAAGGGTGTGTGTCACAATTATTAACAGATCCGACCCGGACAGTTGCCTGCGGATGGGCAGTTGATATAAGCGGAGACAGTCTCCGTTTCAATCCTGCTAAAACCGTTTGTAATAATGTCCTAAGTTAGTTAAGAACTATTAAAGTAGGCGTCCGTGATGGAAGTAATCTATCAATATGCCTGGCTGATTCCAGTTTTGCCTTTGTTGGGGGCAATGCTGGTTGGGCTGGGATTAATTTCTTTAAATCAGGTGACAAACCGCCTGCGGCAGCTGAACGCAGTTCTCATTATCTCTTTGATGGGAATTGCAATGGGGCTGTCTTTTGCCTTGTTATGGAGTCAAATTCAAGGACACGCTCCCTATCTCCGTACTTTGGAGTGGGCATCGGCTGGGAATTTCCACCTGAGTATGGGCTACACCGTTGATAACCTCACAGCCTTGATGTTGGTGATTGTCACAACTGTAGCCTTCCTAGTCATGGTTTACACGGATGGCTACATGGCTCATGACCCCGGTTATGTGAGGTTTTATGCCTATTTAAGCTTATTCGGTTCCTCCATGCTGGGTCTTGTGGTCAGTCCCAACCTGGTACAGATTTACATTTTCTGGGAATTGGTGGGGATGTGTTCCTACTTGCTGGTCGGTTTTTGGTACGATCGCAAGGCAGCGGCAGATGCCTGTCAAAAAGCATTTGTCACTAACCGTGTGGGTGACTTTGGTTTGTTATTGGGCATCCTGGGGCTATTTTGGGCGACAGGAAGCTTTGAATTTGATGTAATGGGAGATCGCCTAGGGGAACTGGTTGCAACGGGTTCCCTTAGCAATATGCTGGCGATTCTATTTGCAATTTTAGTGTTCCTCGGTCCGGTGGCGAAGTCAGCCCAATTTCCCCTCCATGTATGGCTACCGGATGCCATGGAAGGTCCTACCCCCATTTCTGCTTTGATTCACGCCGCTACAATGGTAGCAGCAGGGGTATTCCTAGTTGCCCGCATGTACCCGGTATTTGAACATGTGCCAGCGGCGATGAATACCATTGCCTTTACGGGGGCATTTACTGCCTTTTTAGGGGCAACTATCGCCATGACCCAAAATGACATTAAAAAGGGTCTGGCTTACTCCACGATTTCCCAATTGGGTTACATGGTGATGGCAATGGGAGTAGGTGCCTACAGTGCGGGACTATTCCACTTGATGACTCACGCCTATTTTAAGGCGATGTTGTTTTTGGGTTCTGGTTCGGTAATTCACGGTATGGAAGCCGTGGTGGGACATGACCCGGTATTGGCGCAGGATATGCGGTTAATGGGGGGACTGCGCAAATATATGCCGGCTACTGCCATTACTTTCTTGATTGGTTGTTTGGCAATTTCTGGTATTCCCCCCTTTGCTGGTTTCTGGTCAAAGGATGAAATTCTTAGCGCTGCTTTTGCTGCTAATCCCCTATTGTGGTTTGTAGGCTGGCTAACGGCTGGTATTACGGCTTTCTACATGTTCCGGATGTACTTCTCCACCTTTGAAGGAGGTTTCCGGGGCAAAAACGAGAAAATCATCGCTAAACTCAAAGAATCAGCTCAAACAATTTTGGTAGAATCAGAAGCAGTACCCAATTTTGGTCCTGGGGCGATGAAACAGGGGGAATTGGCTGCAACTGGCGAACACCACCATGATGACCACAGCCACGGTCATAGTGATTCTCCCCATGAGTCTCCTTGGACTATGACTTTACCGCTGATGGTGCTGGCAATTCCTTCGATTTTGATTGGTTTGGTGGGTACTCCCTTTGGTAACTACTTTGAGGAGTTTATTTTCTCCCCTAACGAAACCTTAACGGAAGTAATGGAAAAAGCTGCTGAGGTTGACCTGAATGAATTTTACATTATGGCGGGTGGTTCGGTAGCTATTTCCATAGTCGGGATTTCTTTGGCTTGCCTAATGTACCTGTGGGGCAAAATTGATGCAGATGCCATTGCAGCCAAAATCAAACCCCTTTACAACCTATCCCTGAACAAGTGGTACTTTGACGACATTTACCATCGTGTATTTGTGATGGGCTTGCGTCGTCTAGCCAGACAAGTGATGGAAGTGGATTTCCGAGTTGTGGATGGGGCTGTCAACCTGACGGGCTTTTTCACCCTAGTGAGTGGGGAAGGTCTAAAATACTTTGAAAATGGTCGTGCCCAATTCTACGCTTTGATTGTATTTGGTGCGGTTTTGGGCTTGGTGATTTTCTTTGGTGTCACCTAAATTTAGAATAGCGACGGGGATGCTACATTCCTTGTGGGTGTTGAAAAAAATCTTCCCGTCGCGGTAATGGGTAATGGGAAAAACATACCAAATTCCTTACCTCCTTCTGGACGAGGAATTTTAACCTCACTTTGTGTTTCTTGTACAAAGACGACCTGGGGCATCAGGAGTCTCTAAACTGCCTGGGGAGGACTCTGAGCTAGAATGTTGCTCTATGGCTTGTCCTTGGGGCATTTGCAGTGAAGACCTTTGTACCGCTAGCGCGGAACCCGCAGGGTAGCAGGAAATCTCTTCCCTTCGGGAAGCCGCTACTCTACGAGAACACTAGCCTGTGGCAACGCTGCGCGTACGTGAACGCGTCTACAAAGCGATTTGAATAGGACCCATCCGTCTATACGGTGGGGATAATGTCACTGAAAGTTACTCAAAATTGAGTCAACACTTCTGGTATCTCAAAACTGAGTTATTAGTCAAGAAGCTTGTTGTATAAGGATGAAGGCGGAAAATCAATTTACATGCCTTCATCTTTTTTCATTTTTGTTAAAACAAGCTAATAATCACAACCAACTTACCCAAAAAACTGCTAGTTAATAGTTAGGGTTTTCACCCTCCAAAAAACTCTAGCGCTATAGTTAGGGCTTCCATTGCCAAAAAACTCTAGCGCTATAGTTAGGGTTTCCATTGCCAAAAAACTCTAGCGCTATAGTTAGGGTTTCCACTCCCAAAAAACTCTAGCGCTATAGTTAGAACACTGGATTCATTCATCCTAGAAACGGGATTTCTTGAGTTGGTAATCAGGAAATTTTGGTTTGACAGCACTTAGAAACCCGATTTCTCTAAAATATATGTTCTAGTAACTGATAGCGGAAATCATCATCTTAGCGACTTCATGAATACAGCTAATTTTCCCTGGCTAACAACCATTATTCTGTTGCCCATAGCAGCATCGCTGCTAGTTCCGATTATTCCGGATAAAGACGGTAAAACAGTGCGCTGGTATGCCCTAATTGTGGGGCTAATAGATTTTGCCATCATTGTTGCCGCCTTTTATACCGGCTATGATTTCTCCAACCCAGATTTACAACTGGTAGAAAGCTACCCCTGGGTTCCACAACTAGATTTGAATTGGTCAGTAGGGGCAGATGGTTTATCTATGCCCCTAATTATTTTGACTGGATTTATTACCACATTGGCAGTGTTAGCAGCTTGGCCTGTCACCTTGAAGCCCAGATTATTCTATTTTTTAATCCTGGCGATGTATGGGGGACAAATTGCCGTATTCGCCGTCCAGGACATGCTGTTGTTCTTCCTGGTATGGGAATTGGAATTAATTCCCGTGTACCTGCTGCTGGCGATTTGGGGTGGTAAAAAGCGGCAATACGCAGCCACTAAATTTATTTTGTATACCGCTGGCGGTTCCCTATTTATTTTGGTAGCAGCACTGACCATGGCATTTTATGGCGATACTGTTACCTTTGACATGCGATCGCTGGCGGTGAAAGATTACGCCCTGAATCTGCAATTATTGCTATATGGTGGCTTTTTGATTGCCTACGCTGTCAAGTTACCGATTATTCCCCTACATACCTGGCTTCCAGATGCCCATGGTGAAGCGACAGCCCCGGTACACATGTTACTGGCTGGGATTCTCCTGAAAATGGGTGGTTATGCCTTAATTCGCATGAATGCTGGTATACTTCCCGATGCCCATGCTTATTTTGCCCCGGTGTTGGTGATTTTGGGGGTAGTAAATATTATTTATGCTGCCCTTACATCTTTTGCCCAAAGGAACCTAAAGCGGAAAATCGCCTATTCCTCAATTTCCCACATGGGTTTTGTCACCATTGGTATTGCTTCCTTTACCGATTTGGGTATGAGTGGGGCAGTTTTGCAAATGGTTTCCCATGGTTTAATTGGGGCGAGTTTGTTCTTTTTAGTCGGTGCTACCTATGACCGTACCCACACCCTAATGTTGGATGAAATGGGTGGTGTTGGTAAGCGAATGCAGAAGATTTTTGCCATGTTTACCGCTTGTTCCATGGCTTCTTTAGCATTACCAGGAATGAGTGGATTTGTAGCAGAATTGATGGTATTTGTGGGATTTGCCACCAGCGATGCTTATAGTTCCACTTTTAAAGTGATCGTCGTCTTTTTGATGGCAGTTGGGGTAATTTTAACTCCGATTTATCTGCTGTCAATGTTGCGAGAAATTTTCTACGGACAAGAAAACGAAGAGTTAGTTTCTCACCAGAAACTTATCGATGCTGAACCCCGGGAAGTGTTTATCATTGCCTGTTTGTTAGTACCAATTATTGGTATTGGTTTATATCCCAAATTATTGACTCAAATGTACGATTCTACAACTGTACAATTAACGGCTAGATTGCGGGATGCAGTTCCAAGTTTGGCACAGCAAAAAGTCCCTGCGGTGTCCATGAATGCGCCAGATATTGGGGATTAGAATGGTAGATAAGTTGTAATTGCTAAAGTTTAGATCATAATCTATAACAAAGGCAGGTAAAATCCTGCCTTTTTTCATGGATGGATGTCAAGACCTTTATTACCATAATGATGAATAACCAAATCGCGATCGCTATTGCTTTTATATTTTTTTCACTCTCATTTACTGTGGTAGGAATTTTTTCTGCCAAACACAAGAAAAATACCACGGCTGATTATTTATTGGCGAGTCGCAATGTAAATCCGATTTTGACTGCCCTATCGGCAATGTCTACCGGACAAAGCGGCTTTTTGTTTACTGGACAAGTTGGTTATGCCTATGTTAGCGGTATTTCTGCTATTTGGCTGGTAATTGGGTGGGCGATCGGTGATTATCTAGCTTGGTGGTTGGTGTTTAAAAAATTACGACAGGTTTCTGAGGATACAAATTCGGAAACGGTTTCGGCTTTTCTGGGTCAAGAAACAAGTGGTTTTCCCTGGATTAAGACAATAACAGCCCTGATTACCCTTGCTTTTTTAGGTTCTTACGCTGCAGCGCAGTTGGTGGCAAGTAGCAAGGCACTTCATACGGTGTTTGGTTGGAATTATTACTGGGGGGCGATTGCTGGGGCGGTAATCGTCGTTATTTACTGTTTTTCTGGGGGGATTCGCGCCGATATTTGGACGGATGCAATCCAGTCAGTAGTGATGATTTTTTCTTTGATCTTGCTGTTGGTAACGCTTCTTTTTAATAGTGGCGGAATCGACAAGATTTGGACACAATTAGAAGCGATAGATTCCAAAAAGAGTGCAAATGTTTCCGTCTAATTTAGCTTGGGGTTTTACCGCTTTTTTTGTCGCTTGGTTAGTAGCAGGGTTTGGCGCTGTGGGACAACCTCACATTTTGTCAAGGGCAATGGCAATCGACTCAGCGGACAATATGGGATTTGCTCGCAATCTTAAGAGTTTATGCGGTTTGGTAAATGCTTTTACTGCCATTTCTATCGGACTTGCAGCAAGAGTGTTTTTGCCGGAATTGGCACAAGGAGGGGATCCAGAATTAGCGCTGCTGTACTTATCTGCCGACTTATTACCAGCCGTTTTAGTGGGATTGATGATGGCGGGTTTATTTGCAGCTATTGTTTCGACTGCTGATTCTCAAATTCTTTCTTGTTCGGCGGCATTAACACAAGATTTGTTCCCCAAAATAGCTAAATCCCATAAATTTGCTAAATTAGGGACTTTAACGATTACCGCAGTTGTTTTAATTATTGCTTTATCCGAGAATGAAAGCGTTTTTTCTTTAATTATTTTTGCTTGGTCGGTATTAGCTGCCATTAGTAAGTGGGATACCCTTATTGATGAATATAGTTTAGAGGAACTCCGAGATAGGTTACTACAAATTGAAGAATTCAGAAACTTAATTCAACTATGCAATCAAGCACGTTTACCAGTTCGACTAATTCCGATTAGTTCAGTAGGTATGGGTTTTGCAGAACTCCAGCCAGATGGAAGTATGGCTAAAACAGGAAGCTTACCTAATCCATTTTTAGTAGAAATGCCTCTAGCTTGTATTTTGCCTGACATGATTAAAACAACCCTAGAGGAAATAATCAAGAAAAAGCAAGCAGAAAGTAAACCAATTGAAGTTAAACCTAATCTGAGTTTTTGGGAAAGACTAGGACAGGTTGTTGGAGGTGTTGGGAAAGTAGGTGTTGCTATAGTCAAACAAATTTTGCCGATAAAATACAGGTTTGCTGAAGATATTTTAGAGGACTTGATTGATTTTCTTGATGATTTGGAAAAGCCAGCCCAAGAGAAGCGAGAAGCAGCAGCGAAAAAAACAGAAGAACTACGTCGTAAACAAGCTGAATCTTTGAGAAAAGTAACTGATGAAGAAACAGCGCTTAAGCACGTTGTTAACTGTTTTATTTCCCTTACAGATGAACTTGAATCTAAATTTCCTGCATCTAATCTAAAGCAAATCTAGACAATTAACGATTTACTATGACAAATATTCAAGCTTGGGCTTTTCTAGTCGGGTGTAATCAATACCTTGACTATAGAACTATAGTAGCCCCCGATTTCATGTGTGAATCAAAAACGTCAAGCCTATTAGCTAAAGCAGCAGGTGGAGACTTAACAGAAGTTGGAACGGCGTACTACCGTGAAATTCATAATTCTAAAGTGGGTGATTTAACTTTAGTTTTCCGTGTCATTGAAGCAACGTCGGAAAATACAGGAATTGAAGGACGGGGAGTGTTGAAAGATTCCTTTGGGAGAGAAATTTATTTAATAGAAGGTATTGTTTTGCAAGGATTACAACCTGATATTCTAGTCACTCAGGAAAATCTAGAATAAATTCATCAAAAGATGATAGTTCACTATCAGGATTTTTGGAATACTACAGCTTCTCAACCTGCTATTAAATCACAACATTTTAGTTCGCCTACAGAACCAGTTACAAATATTTGCTTGTTAAAGATACTGAAACCATATTTAAGTAATTATATAAAAGAAAAAATCATACATAACAATTGTAGTATCAAAAATGTAGATAAAAAGGAGGAATGGATTAGCAAACCTTGCAAAGAACTTTGGAACGAAATTACTTCAGTCGCATTTTTTAAAAATGGCATAACATTTAGATGCGATTCATTAATGTCAAACAATTTACTTAGTCAACCAACTGTTGTTTGTGAAATTAATAACTTTCAAAAAACTCATACCTTGAAAGGTGAAATTTTAGTATCCAAACTTTATCATCCTACTCCTGTTGCCACTAGTTATAACGAAAAATATATTGCAACTGCAATGGTTACAACGCCAGAGCAAAATGTTGTCAAACTATGGGAAATAGACACTGAAAAAGAAATATCATTTTATGGAAAACCAGGATGCTGGGCTAGGATAAATGCTGTAGCTTTTGCTCCTAACCTTCCTTATCTCATTAGTGGTGGTCAAGACCTAAACGTTGTCATTTGGGATATTAAAAGTAATTGTCAAATTAAAAAAATTAGAGCCCAAAATGTAATTTTTTCAATAGCAGTTAGTCATACTCCGTTGGGGAAATTAATTATTGCTTGTGGACAAAATAAAGGAAGAATTACAGCTTGGAATCTAGAAAATCCTTGGAATCTAGAATATCAAGATTATATATATCAGATACCAGCCCATGACCAACAAGTAAATTCACTAGCATTTAGCCCACAAGGGGATATATTGGCAAGTGGTAGTCAGGATAAAGTAATCAAACTTTGGAATTCAACTACAGGAGAACTTATTTCTACACTTGGCTATCATTTAAATTCAGTCAACTCAATAGCTTTTAGTCCTGATGGTCAAATCCTTGCTAGTGCGAGTGACGACAAAACAATAAAACTTTGGGATGTTTACAGAGGAAAAGAAATCGCCGAACTAAAAGGACATACTAAAGCAGTAACATCAGTATCATTTAGCTCTGATGGTCGAACTTTGGTAAGTGGAAGCAAAGATAAAACAATTAGATTGTGGCAACGTTTATCTTAGATTATCTACCCTAAATCATTGTGTTTTGGTCATCTTTAAACAACTTGTTGACTTCTAAAACTTGCACCATTCGCAATTAAACATCCTTACCGCCTAGGAATAAATTCCTAGGCTCATATACAAAGTATGATAAATCAGACTGAGTAAGGAATGAGAGTGCATTTTAATGTACTTGGTTTATTAGCCTTGAAATTTATTTCAAGGTGGGTTATGGGACTGAAAGAGATTGGTGCAGGTTGTCAGTTTTAAATTTATTTCAAGGTTAGTATTACTCCCATGAGGTATAGATTTGACTTCACTATCTTTCCCTATTTCCCCTTTAGGGGTAGATTTAAGATATAATCCCAAATCTCAAATCACCTCATTCACTTCCTAATACCTAAAAACACTATTATGACTACTACTATTCCCTTCCAACCAACAGAAATAATCCACCTATCAGGTATCAGCTGGAAAACCTATGAAACCTTACTGCAAGAACTCAATCATAGTCGCCGTCTACGACTAACATATAACCACGGGAATCTCGAAATCATCTCTCCATCACCAGAACATGAACGTTACAAAGAAGTAATGGGTCGATTCGTGGAAACTCTTGCTGAAGAACTAGAAATTAGAATCTATCCTCTTGGTTCTACTACTTTCAAACTTCCACAACTTAGTGGAGTTGAACCAGATAAATGCTTCTACATTACTAACCTGAATGCAGTTAAAGGTAAAAACAGAATTAACCTCCAACAAGACCCTCCACCAGATTTAGTAGTAGAAATTGATATTACCAGTAGTTGTGAAAATCGCTTACCAATCTACGCGGATATGGGTGTACCGGAAATCTGGCGTTATGACGGTAATTCCTTTACTATCAACATTCTCCAAAATCAACAATATGTAACTGTTGAACAGAGTTTAGCCTTTCCCAATTTACCGCTTCAGGAAATTTCTCGATTTTTACAACAGGTAAATCAACAAGATTACTTAGAACTGATACGAGAATTCCGTAACTGGGTGAGAAGTCAAATTAAATAGAATGAGAATTTTCCAACTCTTCTATAAAGATGCTACCGTCACAGGAATATTGATAATTAAAAATTATTCATTAACTGTAAATTGATTTAATAAGCAAATAAAAAGAGAATTTTGTCAAAAATTTAATGAAAAATCTTCCCAATTAATTGACGCAATAACGTCTTTTCACGCTATGATAAAAAATATGTATCTGGGAAATAGTGTAACCATTTTTTGGGAAAAACCCTGAAAGCCTATTTTTTCGTAGTCTTCATCCCTAGAACAAGGTTTGTCATGACATTAGGTTGCCCTATTTTTCCAAGCACATTATTCATCCGATTTCCCCATGATTGACAAACGGCTCATTATATAGTATGTGATTCGGAGAATACGGAAAGCGCAAAAAATAAATAATCTGTTGTACTCACACCTCATAATATATTTATCTGACTTAGGGAATACCAAGAAATAATGTGGGATGGGCATCCTGCCCGTCTCTTACTATCGGCAGTTACATTTCTTCCACCCCAAGATATTTTGGGATATTTTTGAATTGGGAATCCGTTAATTTTTACAATACATACAAAAAATCTGTGGAAACTTGGCTAGCCTTAATGATAGGTAATTCCCGTTTGCACTGGGGCTTATTCACCGGAAAAACTCTGCAATCAACTTGGAATACCGACTATCTCCCTAAATCTGCTATTCATAAACTCGCCCAATCTCAAACCCTCGCTGATTTATCATCCACCATTTCTCTCCCCACTCTCCCCACTCTCCCCACTCTTCCCCCTCCCCTCCTCCTAGCATCCGTAGTTCCCGGTCAAACCCAACTATGGCAAACCTATGAAAATATTCGCATCATTACCTTAGAACAAATACCACTTCAGGGACTTTATCCCACCTTGGGAATTGATCGCGCTTTGGCTTTATTTGGTGCTGGGAAGACTTTGGGTTTTCCCATAATGGTAATTGATGCAGGAACAGCACTGACATTTACTGGTGCGGATAGTCACCAAAATCTAGTAGGAGGGGCAATTCTTCCGGGACTAGGTTTACAATTTGCCACCTTAGGGGAAAAAACGGGAAAGTTACCTTTTGTAAGGGTGCATCATCTTGTATCTCTGCCATACCGTTGGGGTAAAAATACGCAAGAAGCGATAAAAAGTGGAATTTTTTATACTATTTTAGCTGGAATTAAAGATTTTATTGAAGCCTGGTGGAAAGAGTTTCCAGAAGGGAAAGTAGTGATTACCGGTGGCGATCGCACTTTAATTGCTGAGTATATAGAATTACAAGCTCCCCAAATTGCCGCCAGTTTAATTGTGGAAGCAAATTTAATATTTTGGGGAATGGGGGAAATAATTACTTCCTTCCCAGCAGAAGATTGCCTATAATATCAGAGTAAATACTGACAATAATTGTTTTGTGCAAGGAAAACCGGACAAAAAGCTACAAAAAAGCTACACCCAGATAAAAATCCGGCATCTTCGACCTAACGGTAAGGAAATTAGCTCAACTAATAAGAAGTTTTAGGAAGAAACTAAACTAATGAAATCATTAAAATCAAAGGCATTTAGTCTTGCTAGTTCTTTAATGTTAACGTTTGCCATAGGCTCCGTTGCAGAAGCTGCAACTTTCAGACCAGGAGATCCGCCAGTTCCAACCTCTTTGCAGGAATACATTGACCTGGCAGAAACGGGAACTTTACCCGACCCACTCGATCCCAATAAGCTAGTCCTCTGGTCTGGTGGGGGGGAACGCTTTACTTTTCTAGAGAGAGCCCAGGACAATGGCGGTCAGTTTTCGATTTTCGACGTTTTAGTTCCTACCTTTAATGGACCTCCCCTACACTTCCATACCCGTGAAAATGAATGGTTCTACGTGGTCGAGGGAAATGTTTTCTTACAGGTAGCAGACGAATTGATTGCAGGAGAGCCAGGAACTTTAGTTTACGGTCCTGCGACCATAATTCATTCCTTTAAAAATAAAGCATCCGATCCGGCTAGGATGCTGCTTTATTATGAACCTGTTCCAGAAGACGATCCAAATTCGGTGGGGAATATAGAGAGATTTTTCATAGAGGTTGGTCAAGAAGTTGTCGATCCAATTAATCCACCAGCTGTTGACATTCCCCGACTCCTATCAGTAGCTCCAGACTTTGGGCTAACATTTCCCAAGACCTTTGGCTTTGAGGCATCTGAATTCACAGGTGACGAAGTCACCATTAGGCGATCAGGAATACCGGATGCATCCTCCAGTGTTGTCTTGGGTCTGAGCAATGGACTAGATATTCCACTGACATTTGAGATTGGAGAAGTCTTCAAGACAGTTACCCTTCCCTCAGAGGTGGGTAATCAAACCCTCGACTTAATATTGAAAGATCCAAGTCCGGGATCTTTGGTAGGGTTGATCGATCAAAAAGCTGTTCGTACCGCTAACGTACCTGAATCTTCTTTCCCCATTGGCTTATTAGCTTTTGGGATGTTAGGTGCTGGTTTAATTTCAAGGGGAATCAAAACACATTCAGAAAAGAATGTCAATAGTTCAAAGTTATGCGCTCAAAAGTCGTAAGACTTAAGCTCAGGGAGTAGGAAATGGAAATTGATTTCCCTCCCAAAACTTCTTGGGTGAGGTGGGGAACTCTTCACAGAGAACAGAGATTGCTAAAACAGCAAATAAGTGCAAGAGTCTTAACTAACAACCAACCAGGAGAAATTTAACACATGGCACAACTAAGTGGAAAGACAGCACTGATTACAGGGGGCACAACCGGGATTGGCTTTGCTAGTGCAAAACTCTTCAAATCAGAAGGAGCTCGCATAGCAATTAGCGGACAGAATCAAGAACGACTGGATGAAGCCGCCAAGCAATTGGGTGATAATGTGCTGGCAATTCGTGCCGATGTCAGTCAGGTGAGCGACATCGAGGCAATGGTAAATCAAGTAAAGGAGGTGTTCGGGAGTCTAGATGTGTTGTTTGTCAATGCTGGCATTGCCAAGTTAGCTCCCCTGGATGCTGTTGATGAAACTCTAGTTGATGAGGTCTTCAACATTAACTTTAAGGGTGCATTTTTCACTGTTCAGAAAGCTGCTCCAATCATGGGGGAAGGTGGTAGTATTATTCTAAACACCTCCGTCAACAACCAAATGGGTATGACTGGGTCGAGCATATATGCAGCTTCCAAGGCAGCTGTGCGTTCGCTCTCCCGCACCTTTGGAGCAGAATTGATCGGTCGTGGTATTCGTGTTAACGCTGTCAGTCCTGGTCCGATCCAGACACCTATTTATGGCAAGCTGGGAGTACCTCAAGACCAACTCCAAGACTTCGCTCGTCAACTCCAAGAGGAAATACCGATGCAGCGCTTCGGTAATCCTGAGGAAATTGCCAATGCGGTCTTGTTTCTTGCCTCCAACCAGTCCTCCTTCATACTTGGTGAAGAACTCGTGGTAGATGGCGGCTGGACTGAGATTTGAGGGGCTAGCAACAGTAATCAAATATCTACTCATTTATTACTAAACTTACTCATTTAATCAGATTTTTAGGTTAAATGAGTAAGTTTTTCCAAGCACTAAGGAAGGACTAGATTTGGTATATAATAAACTCGTTAAACAGTTGTCTACCCATGCTACTAGGATTTAAGACAGAATTATAACTTAATAATCATCAAAGAAAATTATTAGCTAAATATGCAAAGGACAGCTAGACATGCTTATAACTGGTGATTAGCTTTATGTGAGCAAATTTTATCACACAATCAAACTTTTCCAGATAAGAAAATTAAATTTCCTAGGTATTAGGTTCCCGTAGCGTCTTTGTTAGCGTTCAAAGCAGCGTGTCGCTTGCGACTCAGCCTGCCCGAAGGGCTTAGGAGATAGTTTGCAAATGTGCGCCACAACAAGCACTACGTAATCTGAGAAATAGTAGGATTTCCAAGATTTAAAAAGAAATATCGTTATGATAGTTTTGGTTCTACCGTACTTGTTATCCTAAATTCACAGTTTGTTAAGAGGGAACAGGCAACAGGAGAAAGAGGCAATATTAATAAATAATGCTCGAAAATAACTATAATCTTCCTTACATAACATAGCAAGCTTTTTAATTTTGTTGATATAAATTCAGCATAACAGGTACTGAAGAACCATAGTTTTTATCAACAGGTGAAGGACATTTAAGTAGATATGATGAGGTTTCTATCAGCTCTTTTCACCTTGAGTTTGAATAAAATCACGAATTTCTCCCGCCACAATACTAGCAAATAACTCAGGTAAGTCACCTCCACCTCTATCAATTATTTTCATATCTACTTGTGGAATTAATTTAGCGTAGGTATGACTCATCATTAAGGCATCTGAAATGTCTTTTCCACCTTGCAAAATTAATACTGAAACTGCCATCAAATGCAATTGATTTTGTAATAATTCTGCATGAATTTCAGATTGTTGACGTAGAAATAATAACTGACTTCCTGTAGGGTTTTGCAACATTAAATTTTTTTGTCGCCACTCTTGTTCAATTTTCCTATCCAAACCCAAAATCTTTGTCAAAGGTCGCAACATTCGTAACAGTTTAAATACCCATGGCGATCGCTTGATTAAACTCTGCATTTTCTGCCAACGTTTTTCGCTTCCCTCAATTTCGACTCCCTCTGGGGCTAGCAACACTAAATTATAAATCTTTTCTGGGTACTTTAAAGCATAGCTAGCAGCAATCCAACCTCCCAGGGAATGCCCTACCAAATGTACTTTCTCTAGCTTTAAACTTGCCAATAATTCAGCTAGACACTCCACATGCAAATCTATTGAGTGATGAACATTGGGAAAATCGGATTCACCAAACCCTAACAAATCTGGTGCTAAACAATGAAAATCTTCTGACAGTAACTCCATTATTGATACCCACTGGCTGCTATCATGCCAAGGACCATGTAAAAAAACTACAGGAATGCCTCCACCCACCTCACGCCAAAAAATTAACCCAACAGAAAGCTTTCTCCGGGAGTTACGGAATAGATTATTCATGTTAATAACTCTAGGGAGTGTATAGACTTTAGATGTTTAAATTTTATCCAAAATCCGCCAGCTTCAATATTCCTATGCCAAAATGGTCAAGCCCCTCAAGTAGTCTTGTAATTGCTGACTATGGTCGTGAGACATAGGTTCTCCGGGAAGGGAATTAATAGGGAAAGCTTGAATATCCATAACTTCTAAGGTATCCTGAACCTCCATCTCCCCTTTAACTTCTGCTTCCACTAACACACAAATAGAGTGAATTCTAGGATCGCGGTCTGGTGCAGAATAAACTCCGACGAGACGCCGAATCTTTACCAATTCTAGCCCAGTTTCCTCCATCAATTCACGCTGTACTGCATTGGGAATATCTTCTCCCCAATCCACCATACCTCCAGGTAGAGCCCAGCGACCATTATCCCGTCGTCGAATCAGGACAATTCTACCATCCGGCAAAATCGGAATGATGCTAGTACCAGGGATGGGATGACGAAAAATCACCCCCAGCACCGTTTGTCCAAAACGCCACAAACTACGAGTAGATTGGACTGCCACAGTTAAAAAAGTCACTATTTTTAATCTTTGAAGTTTTTATTGTAGATATTTGTGTTGTACCGTTAAATAATACTTACCCAAACTTACCCACATCTAGACATTTCTACGCTAGGTAGCTTTGACCAGGGGCGTTTGGTGATTAATTCCTGTTTCATCCAGAACTGTCGGCAGCACTCTGTCCACAGGCTAACACCGCCTAACTGACGGCTTTCTTCAAATTAAAGGCTGCATTTAAATCGCGGTCAAGTAAAAGACCACAACATTCGCACTTGAACACTCTTTCCTTTAGAGAGAGTTCTTTCTTCTTGTGAGCGCACCCAGCGCATCACCATTTACATCCGCCCAATAACTAAATTATATAGTAGTATTTGATACAGATTGTTTGTAGAAACAAAAATCACCCCATATATAAATGCAGGGGCTACCCTGCCGTTGATTATTTGGTAAATAACATTGAGTTCATTTTAGCATCTGATGCAGTTCAAACAACAGTATTTTTTTTATTCATGCTTCAATTATGCCATTTACCTAAGTAATAACTCGGATGTTAAAACTTTTGGTATTAACTAAAGTAGGCAAAGTATTACCTTCCCTTAAGTGATGGTGAAATGCAGTGCAGCTTATATAGGACTTACGTAAGCGTCACACCATAATGGGAATTGGCACAGATACTTAAATTTGATCTCAAATATAAGTTTTGAAATCAAATCAAGCCTATGTGACAGTTTGAGTGTAAATGTACCAGTTGCTTAAGTCCTGTTATTAACAAATAGTATATATAATAATCTTTTTTTAAAAGTATTATTTAATACTTAAGTTTCTAAGAAGAAGTTGTATGATAGTTGGCAGCAGTCTCTAACCCAAATAATTTAATCATTAATTATTATTGACACAAAAGACTTGCATGGGATATTATGGATTGCTGTTTAAAATACGTGAATAGCTAAACTAGGTTATAGCCATATCAAAATCGAAGGTAATGGTAGCTGATATTGCTTAAGCAAAGCCTAGAGAGCGTCAGAAACCCCACGGAAGACAGCCGGGGGCTTGAAAAGCCCTAATCTGACCAGACTAAGTACCTTGAGTACTACGTTAGAGGCAAGAGTTAAAGACCGTGACCTCGGGATGCTTCCGCTAGTTCCTTGCTCTAGAAATTAAAAGTTAAACAGGTCTAAAGGGTTAAGCCAGTGCTTTTAAGATAGTACCCCTCCGGGGTACTCTTCGAGAAGGGCTTCGCCCAACGGGAGTCGCTCTTTGCTGGAAACCAACAAGACCGCGCTCCCTCACCGACCTCTAACATTGTCGTAGACGCTTTGCGGCTTGCCGAAGGCTGGCTAACTTTACGCTTTGTAGCAAGGCGATTCCCGGCATACAGGGAAATGGATAAGTACTACTCCTCTATTTATCCATCCCCAAAAGGGGACGGCGATTAAAATCGCCTGCGCCTTACCCCCATGCCTAAAGGCAGGGGTTTCCACGGCGCGAGGGATTCGATGAGTGAAGTACCCACAGACTCCGCTTACGCTACGTCTTGGGCTTCGCGTCTCGCTCGCCGTTGCTTTGTTGGGTATCCCAAAAAAATGGGTATCCGGAACTAAATCCGGTCTGAGTCTTACACAGCGTCTCTGGCATTTCT
>JASJCY010000238.1 GCA_030065825.1 Nostocaceae cyanobacterium
GGCTGATAAACAAAACCCACTTAACTGGGTTAGAAAAAGTGATAATTTAATTACATTATTTCAGTCTAGTTTAGTAGACTTGGTTTATCAGCCCATAAATTGATTTCTGGGTGGGGTAGCAATACTTAAACAATGTATACCTATTCATATCAAATCAAATCGATTCCCCAACCACTTATTCTAAATTTTGTGTTTGAATTTCAAAAGATTTAATCATCTTATTAGCTGCATCGATAAATTTATTATAACTATTGTTTTCTGCCATATAAGTAATTACATATGCTTTGTCACCTTTGACAGTAAAAACATACATATTTTGTAATCTATTATTTCCCGCTACTAGAGTCGAAATAATTTTATATCCTCTTTTATTTGCCAGAATAGTTAAATTTGGCTTTCCTATTTTTGCCTGAGGATAACTAGTACTAATTTCCTTAACAAAGGTTTTACTATATTCCTCCAAAGTTACAGGACTTGCTAAATTTTCGATTCTAATAACTAGTCTTTCTTGTAACTTGTCTTTATTACTTTCCTTGGGAGAAATAAAAGCAACTATTTCCTCAGTAATAGCATTATCTTTATCCCTTCTTTCCCAATTTTGAGCATATTTAATTTTAATCCCATGAGCCTTACTTTTATATTCACTACTTAAAATAAGTTTGGGATTATTTTTCAATGGTAATAATGCCAAAAATGCAGTAGCAAATAAGGCAGTTATTCCCCCAGCAATTAATAGATGCTTAGGGATTACAGAAGGTGGTGGTAAAGTTGGATTATTAGAGGCTGTGGGTTGAGAAGCAATTTCATTTCTCAAGGTATTATACTTCTTTGTTTCTGGCACAGTAAAATGCGATATAGCTTGCCAAGCTTCTAATCCATCCTGGTAACGTTGACGAAAATCATAGCGCACCATTTTGTCTAAAAAATCTGCAAATTCTGGACTCACATCTGCCTGATTACGCCATACAATTTCGCTGTTTTCTTTGGCTAATTGGTCTGGATTTAGTCCCGTCAACCCTTGAATAGCAATTATCCCCACAGCATAAATATCGCTGCTAAAATGTGGGTTACCATGTGCTTGTTCACTGGGCATATAGCCACAAGTTCCAATAGTCACAGTCAAATTAGTTTTTCCCTGAGAATTAACTACTTGAGTACTAATTTGTTTAACTGCACCAAAATCGATTAGAACAAGTTTTCCATCTGACTTACGTCGGCGAATATTAGAAGGTTTAATATCACGATGAATTACCCCTTGTTGATGTACAAAAGCTAAAACTTCCAGAATATCTGCGATGATTTTAATTACCAAATTTTCACTGAGTTTTTTCCCTGAAAAAATTTCCGAATTTAAGTCATGACCTTCAATAAATTCCTGCACCACAAAAAACTGTTGATTCTCTTCAAAATGTGCTAGCAATCGCGGAATGCAGTCATGATTTCCCAATGTTTCCAAAGTCTGTGCTTCACGTTCAAAGAAAATTTGTCCAGCCCTCAAAGTAGTGGGGTCATTAGCCATTGGTTTTAACTGCTTAACAACGCACTGGGGATGACCCGGTCGTTGCATATCTTTAGCCAGAAAAGTAACACCAAATCCCCCTTTTCCTATCTGTTCAATTATGCGATAGCGTCCACCTATGGTTTCACCAAGCATTCGATCCACCCCCTATGATCATAATTATTACTTTATGCCAAAAAAACAAGAGACGCGATGAATCACGTCTCCGACTTTACCCATTACCCATTATCCATCCACACAGACAGGATAACTGTTTAGACAAACATAATATTAACTTGATGTTAAGCTGCCTGAGATGTTTTTGCAGCTGGAGGAACACCCATACGAATTTCCGAAGTAAATGCTGTGGTGGTAAAATCACCATTAACTTTGGTAACACTTACTCGCATCCGCAAATTAGGACTAGCAAACCATAGCCGTTCTTCGGAATATATTGTGTCAGATTCAGTAATCAGAGTCAAAGCTTCATCACTACCCATCTCATAGCGTCCAGCAATTTGCTTCCCACCACCAGGGGGAAATTGATGCAATAGCTTACCTTGATGTGGATTATCTGCATCTGGTACAAGCACCACTACTGTAGAACCAACATTTTTTTGATTCAATTTCGTGGTATCATTCCAATTAAATTTAGCCCCAAAGGAAATAGGATTTGGCTGTATTTGGTAGTGTTGACAAATTTTAACTACTTCTGGATGCTCTACTGGTAGATTCTCAACAATAATTTCTGACTTACCCTCCTCAGATTTATTATTAGCAAAATCATGACTAGTACGATGAGCAAACCATTTACCAGCACACAACTGCAAAAATTCTTCAATATTCATCAATCCCATAACCTGGTATCAACAATTATTCTAATCCCATCTTTCTAAGTTACCAGGAGTAGGTAGCTTCAGTTTCATTCCTGGACATCAACAAGCCTCTTGAGGGAAATTCTCGCAGATTCCGCAACATGTGGGTGGCTGTCCTTTTCTAAGTATTTCAAAGCCGAAACACTCTTAGGGGTGGGAAGATTACCTAAAGCTTCTGCCAAGCGTTGACGCACCAGCCAATCATCTGATTGGGCAAAGCGTAAAATTTGATCTACTGCCCCTACATCTTTGATTTCTCCCAAAGCGGCGATCGCCGCTTGTTGCATCACCACTTCTTCACTATCCAAAGCTTCAATCAGTATATCATGGGCGCGAATATCTTGAAGATTACCAAGAGATACTGCCGCACTAAACCGCACCAGCCAATTAGTATCCTCGTGAAATGTCCGCACTAGGGGTTCAAAAGCCCTGATATCACCTAAATATCCTAACGCTCCCACCGCATCAGCACGTACACTATAATCAGGTTCAGATTCCAGAATTTGCATGAGAATATCAAAAGATTCTGGAGTTTGCTTTAACCCCAAGGCAAATGCTGCCATTGCCCGCACTTGCAGAGATTCGTCATCCAATACCTTCTTAATTAAAGGAAGCGCATCCTCTGGGGCAACATCACGCAAATTCGCTAAGGCTACCATGCGATCGCCCAAAGAAGGGCTTTCTAGCTGAGTGGAAATTTCCTCTAAGTTAATCCCTGTCATATTATTCACACTGCTTATGTTACTTAAATTTTATATTAAGTAACATTACAATTTCTTGAAATTTGCTTAAAACTGAGCACAAAGGCGCGGAGTTTGTAGGGGCGCAAAGTTTGCGCCCAGGAGTCAACAGTTTGGAGTATAAACCCTGTCTCCCCCATCTCCCTCTCTCCCCTCTCTCCCCATCTCCCCTCTCTCCCATCTCTCCCATCTCTCCCATCTCCCCTCTCTCCCCATCTCCCCTCTCTCCCCTCTCTCCCTTACCTCTACAATTGATATAAACTTATTATTATCAAAGCAATATTAATAGATAATTATTATATTTATTGTCAATTTACTTTTCATGTGTTATGTATATAGGTTTTCAATTTTCATTCTCGTATTTTTGAGAATTCATCCTTTTTTTACATCAACATGGTTTAATTCTCTGTATATCTACGAATAATTTACATTAGCAAATCAAAAACTTGATTGCATCTACAATATTTCTTGACTAAATAAAAATAATTAAGTTATCGTATAAATATCAGGTGACTTTAAGCGCAACAGAGATTTATTCGTATTTAAATTTTCGGCAAACCAAGGGCATCTACCTTCATCAAACATTTAAAACCAATATCCGGATTTGTATGTATATTTGGTTGTAGGAATTATTGTTTGATAATTCATGCACAAGTAAACAGTAAATCAAGGCAGGGAATCTTCTCTATCTCAAACTGGAGCTGAATTCAAAAAAATAAGTTAATCTCAGGCTTTACTGTTATCTCAAAGTTATTCGGGGCAATTAATAGGGTGCATTTTCAGCAATGATGCTGGTTATTTCATCTATCTAATCACATTTCAGATTCTTAATTTATCAGGGCTTTGACTGCCTAATTCAATACATATATTGTCAGAAACATAGCTGTTTTTATTCACAGGAAACAGTCGATTTGTTCATTTGCAGAAAAGGAAATTTCAACATGTCAGAAACATCTCTAATTGATTACGCACTTTCATGGGAAGGATTCAACGATTTTACCGTTACAGGAACTTTCAGGTTTGATGAACAATTTGACGATGATGGAATCGTTACTGCAGATGAACTATCAGATTTAAAGATTGCCTTTTTTGACCCTGATGGAGATCTGGTGCAAGGATTTGACTATGATTTCCCCAATCCTGATACATCCGGTGAATTCACCTTCAGCTTCGACACTCAAACCCAGACGATTTCAGACTTCGATTTAGGAATTGATTTTGGTGCAGGTGAGACGGGAATAGATTTCTTTACTTTTGGTGATATCATCATTCTGGCTAATAATTTTCAACTGGTAGACTTCGGGGGCATACTAGAGGCAGAATCAATTATTATTCCTGTTAATGATGACTTTGCTCACAGTTTACTCCTCAGCGGTTCCTCAATCAGCACCACGGGGACTAATGTGAATGCAACAGGAGAAGTAGGTGAACCCGATCATGCAGAAAATGCTTCTTCAGATGCTAATGGTTTCCTCAATTCTGTCTGGTGGAATTGGACAGCTACAGAGAATGGGGTAGTGGTAATTGACACTTTTGGTAGTGATTTTGACACAACTTTAGCCGTTTACACAGGCTCAACAGTTAGTAGTTTAACTGAAGTTGCCAGTAATAATGATGATAATATTTCTGATGATTTCCAAAGTGCAGTTACCTTTACAGTCATAGCTGGACAGACTTACCAGATTGCTGTAGATGGCGATGACGACAGTCAAGGTGAGATTGCACTCAACCTGAATTTATTTACTTTCGATTTCAATAACGATCAGTTCGCTGACAGCGTGCGCTTAATTGGTGCTTCAGTCGCTACTACGGGTACAAACGTAGACTTCACAGGGGAAGTGGGTGAACCTAACCATGCTGAAGTGTCAGAAAATGATAATGATGCTCTAAGTTCCGCTTGGTGGACTTGGAAAGCTCCTGTTGATAGTGAGGTAACTATTGATACCTTGGGCAGCAACTTTGACACTACTTTAGGTGTCTATACAGGTTCAGCAGTTGATAGCTTAACTGAAGTTGCCAGTAACGATGATGCTTCTGATTTAGAAAGTGCAGTTACCTTTGAGGCTGTAGCTGGACAAACTTACCGTATTGCTGTCGATGGCTTGGATAATGAGACTGGCTTGATTAATCTCAATATTGACCAAGATATTAACTTTACTCAGGTTGGAGGACCAGACAACGATAACCTCAATGGTAGTAACGCTAATGATGTCATCCAAGGTAATGATGGTAATGACAATATCAATGGTAATGGCGGTAATGATTATATAGAAGGTAACGCTGGGAATGATAATATCAATGGCGGTTCTCTCAGTGATTTCCTGGATGGTGGCAGTGGTGATGATAACATTAACGGTAACGGTGGCGAAGATACCATTTTAGGCAAAGATGGTAATGACACTATTACTGGTTCTTCCAGCAATGACTATATTGACGGGGGTGCTGATGATGACACCATTTATGGTAATGGTGGAATGGATACCTTAATTGGTGGTAATGGCAATAACGTCATTTTTGCTGGTTCCCAAGCTGATAAAATTATCACTGGCAATGGTAACGACACCATATTTGCCAATGGTGGTGGTGACTACATCGACAGTGGTGCTGGTTTAGATACCATTTTCTTGGGTGGAGGAAATGCTACTGTTGTCCTGGAAACAGGAGAAGGCTACGATTATATCAACAGCTTCCAATTGGGGGCAACTAAATTTAAAGTCAGCAGTTTAGATGACCTGTCCTTCAATGGTACTGGGAGTGTCGAAATCTTCCAGGGAAGTGATTTGCTGGCAGTTGTGAACTCGCAAAATGCAGATACTTTCGAGAATAATTTTGATGCAATTTTCATGGCATAATTAGCCACTCAACTGTATCAATTCAGTTCAGGGGTACGGCATTGCACATCTCTTGCACAAGTAGACTATTTTACTGATGCCGTACCTCTGCATCACCTTTTGATGAAAAAATAACAATAATATATGTATTTTCTGTGTATTTACTTATATAGTTGATTTATGCTTGAACTTATTTTTTAGTGTTCTGCCATCAAAAGGTATTGAATCATGTTATACATGAAACCCCTCACCTTTGCTGCCGCTTGTACTTTCCTAGTTTCAACAGGACTACCTTTTTTATTTGCAAAACCAGCATCTGCTATCACTTTCAATACTTCTATTTCCCTCTTGGAATCTGACGTTTTGCCACCTTGGGATGTACCTGAAGTGGGAAGAGGGAATTTTGAGTTTGATGGTTCCACAAATACCTATGGCAACTTTGTAATCGAGGATTTGCTGTTCTTAAATTTTGGCACCTTTGGTGATGGACCTTGGACAACTCTGTTTCCCAATAATCATCCCGTCCCCTATCCTCCTAATACTCGCAGTCTTCTCACTCAAGATTGTCTTTACACCCATTCAGGTCACCTCTGCTAATGCCAGTGAATTCATCGCTGAAGGTAACCTAGATTTTGTCACAAGTGTAGGAATTCCACAGTGCTTTGGCGATCCTATCGCTTCAGGAGGGGCTTTATGTGGTGCCAAATTTGACAATATACTGCTCAATCTTGCCTTCGACAATCCTATCTTTCTACCTGCTACTAACCAGTACGTTGCTTCCAATTTTCAATGGTCTTTAACAACCACCATACCAATAGAGATAGATTTACCTGGAGACCGACCAATTCTGACCATACTCCCAGGAACTATCATAGCAGCAGGCACTAATGTTGACATTCCCGGTTCGGCATTTCCAACTGGATTCGTTGTACCAGGTATAGTACCCGCTAACAGAGCACAACCTGTACCCGAACCATCAATCGGTATTGGTATTTTCTTCGCTAGTATTTCTATCTTCCGAAGTAGAAAAAAGCTAACATAGGTATTCCTACATTTGCGCTGAGGTAGGTAATAGGTATAGCGTGTACTGCTTGGTGAGGGAATAGAGAACAGGCAACAATTTCTTATGCTTGCAGTTGCTAAATCTTCCAATTCAGATTCTTCCTGTTTTTGGGAATTTTCAGCAAGCAAGGAGTTAGTGAAGCTGAGGATTTGCTGGCTACATCCGTGAGAGAGCAACTATTTTGGCAAGTTTATCAGGATTTAACCCTTCTAGTTCATCCACATCCAGCCATCCCTCCTTCAGCAAGAGAGCGAAAACAAAGACGAGAGAGGAATATCTATAGTCATACTTGCCATCAATTTCATGTCTTCTAGCACTCAAAAAGTCATGTAGAAGCCATAGATGCTCAAGCTCTGTAATCTGACTAGCTTGTTGCTGAACTTCCTTTATCAAAGTAGAGATTTCTCGCTCATAAGCTTTATCAAAAGCTTGACGAGCTATTTTTTCCTCCGTTTTAGACCATTGTGTTTCAATCACTTGTATCATCAACACTCAATTTTATCTAACTACTTTAGTACGAGCTTATTAGGAACAAAATTTAAATTCCTAAAACAGGCTCGCACTTTTTATTTTTTTATTTTTCTAGCGAACTAGGTTTAGTAGTTCTTTGGGAGATGCCAGCAAATCTATTGCAATAAAGAAAATCTTATTCTCAGGATTGAGCAAAAATCTCCAAGCTATATTCATGCCGACATTAGCACCAAACCAAGGAGTTTGGACTTTACCTGTAACTTTCACCTGTGTGTAGCCATCATCAGCAGGTTCAGAAACACCCCGCTCTGGAATTAAATTTAGGTTTTGGCATTCTTCTTTAAAGAATCGCAAAACAGCTTCTTGACCGATAATTGGTTTTTGGAAGGGAGGTTGCAAACCACCGTCAGGAGCAAACAGCTTAATTAACTCATCAAAGTCATTAGCATTCAACAGGTTCATGTAGCTGAGAACAGTCGCATTCGTAACCCCCTCGATTGCAACTTGAGTTCTTTGTGACATTTGTTTTGGGGGAACAACAGGTTCACTAACTTTGGTATACTTGCCCAATTTATTGGAATCAAAACCCATATCTACCACAGCATTACGCAAGACTGTAATCTGCTGACCTGATTCTAGTCCTTGAATTGCCACTAAGACCGCATTTGCATTGGCTGAAAGCTTGTAACCTTCAGGAATTGGAGCAACAAGACCTTCTTCCATCCATTGCCCAAGTCGGTACCAAAAACCAAGTTTAATATTGGGAGTCCAAGTTGCATAGGTACGGCAAATTGGTGTATCAGCACGATTTGCTAAATCGCACATCACCTGGGATTGTTGTTCAAAGTTCATTTGCCGAATCTCATTCAAAGTATTTTCAGCAAACTGCATATTAGCTGCTCCTGGAGCTGCAATTGTAATACTTTTACCCATTTCGAGGTAAGCAAACCAGATCAATGCTAATTGATCTTCGGCTTTGAGCTGATTAAACCGAGCAATTGTTGCTGGTACGGCATCCGCAGACAAAGTATTTGGGAAAATACCACGAGCTGAATCGATAGTAAATGGCATAGGTCTTACCTGAGCGAAATTTACATGAGGTTGAAAATGAGGCTTTAGGCGGCATTACAAAGTTACTTTAACAGAACTTGAGTAAAAATACTAATATCGATAGATTGGTTCACAAATAAGCCTCAAAAATCACTCAAATCCTTACATATAGGAATCCGGTTTGATTTGTGTATGCCCTTCGGGCACACTACGTGAACGCGTAAGCGTGGTGCAGCCTTAATGATTCGTGAAGGTAGGGAACTCTTAACAGGGAACTCTTAACAGGGAACTGTTAACAGAAAGTGTACTGAGATTTTTAAGCGCAAGCGCAGGCTACGCCAACAAAAATCAAATATGAGTCCTATAGTTTAGAGGTTGTTTGGAAAGTCTAAAGCTTTACGAAAAAACCTCACTTCTTATCTCTCTCCTAGGAGGAAACAGACTTTGAAACCCCTATTTTTCTGTTCCCCTTCCCTAGTAGGGAAGGGGTTAGGGGTTAGGTTTTTAGGGTTGTGATGTTAAACATAATACTTTTCAAACATCCTCTTAACTTTTGCTTTATGAACGCTAAAAGTTTTATTAGTTTTCGCAGCACTAAATTTTAGGCAAATAAGATTCTCATTTCTGGATAAGTCTAATGCTTAAAATTTCCCTATTCACCATTTTTCCGTTGCTTCAACTTCAACAGAATTTCTGCATGTAATTCCTTAGTAATGGGATAGAAATAAGTTAAAAATAAACCCAAAATTAAACAAAAAGTGGGCAGAGGTGCGATCGCCATCCGAATAGCAAACAATGCCGAATCTGGTTGTGTGGGTAGTAGTGATTCACCCGGAACAGCTTCTTGGAAACCAGAAGCTTCTAATGCCATTCCCACCAAAAACAGCCCCAGCGCTAGACCAAATTTTTGTAGCAGCACCATAAAGCCGTAAAAAATTCCTTCCCGACGTTGTCCAGTTTCTAACTCATCTAACTCAATCACATCGGGTATCATTGACCAAGGAACCAGATAAGCCACAGAAACTCCAAATCCAGCCATCACAGCCATAACATACATTAAAGTAATTTGACCAGGTTGGAGAAAAAATAATCCGATTTGGGCAATAATCCATAAAC
The DNA here is from genome assembly GCA_030065825.1 of Nostocaceae cyanobacterium. Classification (GTDB taxonomy): domain Bacteria; phylum Cyanobacteriota; class Cyanobacteriia; order Cyanobacteriales; family Nostocaceae; genus JASJCY01. Next base: position 9,645 of record JASJCY010000238.1, read on the forward strand.
TCATGCCCATAAAATAAACGATTTTTTTGCCTACCTTTTGACTTAATGCACTCCATAAAAATAGCATTAACAATGCCGTTCCTTGAACCCCAATCAAGACTTTGGGAACATCTGATTCTTGCAGTTGCATACAGTTGACGACAAAATAAGGAATAATACTTGCTGTTATCTGTACCGCTAACCAAGAACAGAGATAAATACCAATTACAAATAAAAAAGGTCGGTTGGAAAAGGCAATTTTGAACTGTTCAATTATGGGTATGGGTGTAGGTTCTTCCTGTTGGGAACGTTTCGCTTCAAAAGCCAAAATGCGATCGCGCACTCCCCAGACGCACCAATATAACGCCAAAACAGAAATAACTCCACAAATAGCCGCTAATACTAAATATTGTTGTTGACGATTGGGAATCTTCTCAAAAATAAATATTGCTAAAATCAGGGATAAGATACTACCACCAATAGAAAAAGCAAAGCGGAAGCTGTTGAGGCGGGTACGTTCATCGTAATCTTGGGTTAACTCTGGAGTCATGGCTGTATAAGGCAAATTGACCACGGTGTAACAAACCTGAGACATGACTCCAATCAGCACATAATACCAAAATAAACCCCAAACGTTCCAATTTGCAGGTACAATCCATTGTAAAAAGAAAAAGATACCAAAAGGAATTGCCCCAAAAAACATCCAAGGAAGACGACGTCCCCACCGAGATTTGGTTTTGTCAGTTAACACCCCCACAATCGGATCGTTAACAGCATCCCATATTTTACCAACCAGTAAAATACTGCCAGCTAAACCCGCTGGAATCCCAGCCACATTGGTAAGGAAAACCAGCATAAAAAATACAGCTATATTGGCAGTAATCGCTGGACCTAAATCCCCTGCACCGTAAGCTAGTTTGGTTGTCAAATTTAGTTTTTCACTGGCATCCGTTTGTGGAAAATTACCATCAGAGGCATAATCTTTCATAACAGCTTGCGCTCATACTAGAATAGAAAGTTTGGTTTGTAATTCAGTAGTTAATTATCAATTACTTCCCTTATGCCAGACCTTTACATTTCCTGGTCAGATTATCACCAAAAAATCGAACAACTGGCTGCTCAAATATATCAATCCGGTTGGGAATTTGACCAGATTGTTTGTCTTGCCAGAGGAGGAATGCGAGTTGGGGATATTCTCTCCCGTATATACAACCAACCGCTAGCGGTTTTAGCAACATCATCTTACAGCGGTGCAGGTCAGCAAGAAAGAGGCAATTTAATCTTTTCTCGTCACTTGACTATGACTGGAGAAAAGTTAGGTTCCCGTATTCTCCTGGTGGATGACTTGGTAGATTCTGGAGTCACTCTGCAAGAGACTATACCTTGGTTACAAAATTATTCTAATTTCTCAATTGCAGAAATTCGCACTGCTGTCCTATGGTATAAAGCTTGTTCTGTGATGGTTCCCGATTACTATGTAGATTATCTATCTGACAACCCCTGGATTCATCAACCTTTTGAACCCTACGAATTCATGAATCCTGCGGATATTGTTACCAAAGTAGAACAATTATGCTCGTAGGGGCGGGGTTTCCCCGCCCTTAATTTCCCCGCCCTTAATTTCCCCGCCCTTAATTTAGGGATGAATATGAGTACGGTGTCCGAAAAATAGAAAAGGGCAGGGATGCCCGTTCCACAAATTCAGATGTCTATTACACAAATTCAGATGTCTGTTCCACAAATTCAAATGTCCATAACACAAATTCAAATGTCTATTACACAAATTCAGATGTCTATTACACAAATTCAGATGTCTATTACACAAATTCAGATGTCTATTACACAAATTAATACCAAATCAAAAAATGTTTGCTACAGATGCAATTGTAGGGGCGCGGAAACCACGCCCCTACGAATCAATCATGTGTCGCATTCTTTTTTCAAGTTGGTATAAATAAGATATCTATTCCACAATAATGTATTTATCGCCGTGAAAACTCCTAATATTTATTATAAGCAGAGGTTTAACAAAAACTTTCTGTTTGATGTTGCCTTGTGCTGAGTCCGAAATGTTGTCATGAAACCAGCAAATTAGTAAGTGAATAAATCATGACAAAAAAAATTACAGCATAAATTCCATATGTAACCATTTTACCAGAAAAATCTAGCTTGTAAACCCTGAAATCTCGTGAAATAAATATGGTACA
>JASJCY010000239.1 GCA_030065825.1 Nostocaceae cyanobacterium
ACCCGGTTTCTCGACACCGATGAAAACGTTTATTCTCAGAGGTTGTTTGGCAAGTCTAAAGCTTTAGGAAAAAAACTGACTATTCAGAAACCTGGTTTCTTAGCAAATAACTACGAGAAGATTCCACATTCAACTGAAATAAACCCGGTTTCTCGACACCGATGAAAACGTTTATTCTCAGAGGTTGTTTGGCAAGTCTAAAGCTTTAGGAAAAAAACTGACTATTCAGAAACCTGGTTTCTTAGCAAATAACTACGAGAAGATTCCACATTCAACTGAAAGAAACCCGGTTTCTCGACACCGATGAAAACGTTTATTCTCAGAGTTAAATCCCAGTCGAATTTTAAAGTGTCGATAAAAGTCAGATTTTTTATAATTCAAATTGGGGAATAACTTCTGTTTCCAATTTTGCTGCATCTAGCCATTCTTGCATCGCTGTCAGATTTAAAATTGCATTTGCATAAGCTTGAGAAATTGCATCTAGTTCTACACCATAAGTTTTAAAACGTAAGACAATTGGGGCAAACATAGCGTCAGCAATGGTAAAATGACTGAATAAAAAATCACCACTACCAGCAAAGTTTTCTCGACAATCACGCCAAATAGAAATAATCCTATCAATGTCTTTTTGTACTTCAGGAGTCATCCCTTTACCAGGAAGTTCAGCACGACAATTCATGGGCATATTTTGGCGTAAATTTTGAAAGCCTGCGTGGATTTCTGCACAAATAGAACGAGACATTGCACGTGCAAATGGTTCTTTTGGTAATAAGCGTTTATGAGGTAGGGATTCAGCTAAATATTCACAAATTGCTAAAGATTCCCAAATTGTAATTCCACCATGATGTAAAACAGGTATTTTACCACTGGGACTATGTTGCAAAATTTCTTGATGGGTGGTTTCTGTATTTAGGGGAATTCGCACTTCTGTAAATTTGATGCGACAATATTTTAAAACTAACCAAGTTCTTAATGACCAAGAGGAATAATTTTTATTCCCAATCACAAGGGTGTAATTTGACATGATTTACGGTTTTTTTGCGAACATCTATATGGTGATGGTATCGTTTTTTTGACTCCTATTCATATTTGTATTTCTATGAGTGAAATTCTCCCGGAAGCCACACCCCTCCACACGCTTAATCCCCTGACTCGCTTCTCTGATAGGGTGGAGGATTATATCAAATACCGTCCTAGTTATCCCACCGCAGCAATTAATAAAATTCTGGAAGGGTTACCTCCTGAAATCATCGCAGCTGATATTGGTGCGGGTACGGGAATCTCTTCACGCTTGTTGGGGGAAAGGGGTGTGAGGGTAATTGGGATTGAACCGAATACAGCGATGCGAAATGCAGCTGAACCGTCACCAGGTGTCGAATATCGGGATGGAAAGGCAGAGTCTATAAATTTACCTAATGCATCAGTAGATTTAGTTACGTGTTTTCAAGCTTTTCACTGGTTTGAAGCAGAACCGAGTTTGCGGGAATTTCATCGCATTCTCAAGCCTGGGGGACGTTTAGCGGTGGTGTGGAATAACCGTGACAAGGAAGATAAGGTAACTGCGGAATATAGCCGACTGGTAGGTATTGCATCAAATAAGCACCCAGCAGAATCGCGGATGAAGCGGGTTGAACCTTTGTTAGCAACTCCTTATTTTATGAATGTTCGTGAATATACCTTTACTTATCGACAACAGTTAGATTTAAATGGATTAATTGGACGTGCCCTTAGTGCTTCCTATGTTCCCTGTGAAGGTAAGGCTTATGAAGAATTAATTGCTGGTTTGGGGGATTTATATCAACGGTTTGGGGATAAAAGTGGTTTTGTTTACATGGTTTATCGTACTAGCGTTCACCTTGCGCAAGCAGCACCATGAGTCAAACTAACTCCAAATTAACACCGTTATATATGAAGAATCCGCTTACCCATTTTTCGGAACGAGCAGATTATTATGCTAAATATCGACCAAGTTATCCAGAAGTAGCTATTGATGCGATTCTGGAGGGTTTGAGTAAGCTTTCCCAAGTTGTTGCGGTGGATATTGGTGCAGGTACGGGAATTTCCTCCCGGTTGTTGGGAGAACGAGGTGTCAGAGTAATTGCTATTGAACCGAATATAGATATGCGGGAAGTATCTGAACCATCACCGGGAATAGAATGGAGGGATGGAACAGCGGAGTCTACAAATTTACCCGATGCTTCAGTGGATTTAGTTACGTGTTTTCAGGCTTTCCACTGGTTTAATCCGGAACCGAGTTTGTTAGAGTTTCAGCGTATTCTCAAACCATCGGGAAAATTGGCACTATTATGGAATTTACAAGACCGTAGGGATAATTTTACAGCAGAATACTGCCGGTTGGCAAGTTTAGGGGTGAAGAAAACAGGAAAACAGAAGCGTCGGAAGTATACGGAACCTGTAGAAGCAAGTCCCTATTTTCACAATTCGCGCAAATATATTTTTGTTTATCAGCAAGAGTTAGATTTAACTGGATTAATTGGACGTGCAATGAGTTCTCGTTATGTACCCCGTGATGGTTTGGTACATGAACAAATAATGTCTGGGTTGGAGGATTTATTTCAACGTTATTGCAATGAGTGTGGTTTGGTTTCTCTTGTTTATCGCACTATCGTTTATCTTGCGGAAGTAATTAAGAATTAAAAAATGGGAATACTTTAAATTACGGTAGGGGTTTAGCAATGCTAAAGCCTTACTGATGGTGAAAACTAGTTTATAAGCATGGAGAAACCGGATTTATAAATGAAAATTCAGGTTTTGAGAGGTTCATATTCTCAATAAACCTGGTTTCTGACTTAGGTGGAAGATATCAATATATTCCTAATCACAAATTTAATTATGACAAAAGCACGTTATGAGGGTTATTGCGTAGATACCCCGACAAGATTTGTTCAAGAAAGATTTGATGATATCAATGTTTATAACCAAAATGCTAAATCGTTGTTAACTAAAGCCAGTGGTTTTATTAGTGCTTATGATTTTACTTTGAATCCGTATCGGGGATGTCAATACGGCTGTAGTTATTGTTATGCTGCGGCTTTTAGTCCTAATTCTAATATGCGAAAAGATTGGGGTAAGTGGGTAATTATTAAAGAAAATGCGGCAGAAATTTTAGAGAAAGAGTTAAAAAATTGGTACGCCAAAAATCCCAATCAATATCCGAAAATTTATATGAGTAGTGTTACCGATCCTTATCAACCAATTGAGTCTAAACATCAATTAACTCGTAGGTTATTAGAAGTAATGCTTGATTATTATCCGACTCCGACATTAGTTATTCAAACTCGTAGTCCAATTATTACCAGAGATATTGATTATTTACAAAGATTTCAACGGTTGCGGATTAATATGAGTATCCCTACTGGAAGCGAATTGGTAAGGAGAGATTTTGAACCTCGTTCTCCCAGTATCAAAGCTAGATTAAATGCTATCGCCAAATTTAAAAATTCTATTGAATATCTCAAAGGTTTTATTCCCAAAATTTCTATAACTATTACTCCTTTACTTCCCACTCTTCCTGCTGATGAAACTAGTTTTTTTGACAAACTAAAAATTGCAGATAGAATTGTCATTCAGAATTTTCACCCTAGCCAAAATCGTTCCCTTGTGGCATCAACTAGACAAGAAACTGAAGAAATTAAGCAAAAATACCCTTGGTGGTATGAAGATGAAAAATTAAGCTATATGCAGTTTAAAAAAAAGTTAATTGCGCAACTTCCTGGAATAGAAATCAAGGAAGGTAAAAACGGTTTTGGTTATGATTAATTCCATTGCGAATTGGTGGCGGAGTCAACAATTTAAATCAGCGGTTAAACGGGGTGATATCAAATTAGCAATCAAGGTATTAGAGGAAATTCAAAAAGCGGGGGCTAAGCTTTCTTGGTTAGAAAGACTATTTAGAGAAAAGCTGCAAAGTGAGCAATATTTACAGCAATATAAACAAGAAGCAGGAAGTTTAAATATTAAGCTTAAAGAAGCTTTAAATAAGTTAGAGTTTTTAGATGTTCAAGAAGTTTTTGATGAGTCTGTCGATGTTATAAAACCAGACGATGAATTTATCAAGTTTGTATATAAAACATTTAATCTAATCCAGCATGATGAACATAAACTCCAGTGTACTGGGATTGATGAGCGGATATTTGATGATTTTGAAGCTAGGTTAGTTGAATATCTGAAGGAAGAATTTAAAAAGATATCTGAAAAGCATTTAAAAGTAAAGCTAGAAGATGCATTAGAAGATATTAATACTTTAAAAATTGGACAAGACCCAGATTATCGTTTTAGTCTGACTCCTCACGTCTACTTTATGAAGTATTTTCTGGAAAATGTTTATTGTCTTTATTTAGCCTGGTTTTTAATTTATAAAGCTGGGTTGTTACCCCAAAAAGTTAATATTCTCGATATTGCAGCGGGACCGGGAACAGTTGGTTATGGTTTAGCTTTATTTCTACAAAGTATGAGTGGGTTTTTTCAAATTCCCCAAATACATATCTCTTACTATTCTTTGGAGAAACAAGACGCTTTTCAGTTTCGCGGATTGCAGTTTTGGCGAAAATATATAGAATCTCGCAAGACACCTATAAATACTTTCTTCCGCTTTGTAACTGAGGATATTTTTAATTGGAAACCGCATTCAAGCAATATTCCCAATAACTTTTTTGATTTTATAGTCATTTCTCATTGCTTTTTTAATATTCCAGCTAGAAGCCTAGAAGCAAACAAAATCTATAAACAAATTATTGACTCTAGTTTGAAACAGTCAGGTTACGTTCTGTTAATTGTCCAAGATAAAAAATTATTTAAAGCTTATAATGCCTATCAATCAGAAGACCACATTCAAGAACAAAAAATTGTGAATATGTTTGTTAGTGATTTGGGATTAGATTTAGTTTGGTACCAATATTTAACATCTACAGGTTTAAGAACAATTATTAAAAGTGCTGAGTTTGGCAAATTTGCTAGAGAGAAGTTACCAAAAAAAATATATATGTCTCCCTTAATTCACCATTATTTTAATCAAAAGTACGACCAACATTATACACTTGATGATTATGTCATTTTAGCTCAGATGAAATCCAGATGATTAGTTATCGTAAAAACCTCACCCCGTCCTACGGACACCCCTCTCCTTACTAAGGAGAGGGGAAGGGGGTGAGGTTTCTCTATAGAGTAAGTAAATCAGCAGATTTAATATCAAAAATGAGCAATTCTATAGACACAAAAAAATCTTCTGTCTGGCATGGCAAATTAGATTTAAAATATGCTCATAACCAAGACAAAACCCAATTAATTCACAGTTACCAGCAAGCACCCCTAAAAATCCAACGTCCCTTTTACCCAGAAGGAAACAAAGTTTGTCATAGCGTGATTTTACATACTGCTGGGGGAATTGTGGGAGGAGATCAACTATCTACAAATTTTCACCTAGAACCCCACGCACAAGCATTAATTACCACAGCCGCAGCTAGTAAAATTTATAAAAGTAATGGTTTACAATCCAGACAAAATATTAACATCCAAGTTGATACTGGTGCTTGTTTAGAGTATTTACCCCAGGAAACAATAGTCTTTGATGGTGGAATTTATCGCCAAGATTTACGAATCCAATTAGCTACAAATTCCAGTTATTTAGGCTGGGAAATTACCAGATTTGGACGCAGTGCGAGGGGAGAAAAATTTTTCCAGGGAGAATGGCGTAGTAATACCGAAATTTGGCGAGAAGAAAAACCCCTGTGGATTGATAGACAATGGTTACCGGGTAGAGAAGATGTATTTCACAGTCCCCACGGTTTGGGAGGACAACCAGTGGTAGGTAGTTTGGTTTATGTAGGAGAAACTGTTTCACCGGAAATCGTCACCAAAGCACGTTGTTTGTTCACTTCCTCCTCCGAAATTGGTGTGACTCGTTTAGAATATGGATTTTTGTGTAGATACCGTGGTTGTGATACTACTGAAGTGAGAAACTGGTTTATTGGGGTTTGGGAGTTATTGCGTATATGTTTTTTAAATCGTGGTAAGTGTATACCAAGAGTATGGCAAATTTGAACTGCACAACAGAAGAGGTAAAAAATGCAATTAACACCCCAAGAGAAGGATAAATTATTAATTTTTACGGCTGCTTTGGTAGCAGAAAGACGTAAGGAAAGGGGTTTAAAATTGAATTATCCGGAAGCGGTGGCGTATATTTCTGCTGCTATTTTAGAAGGTGCTAGAGATGGACGTACTGTAGCAGAATTAATGAGTTTTGGAACAACTTTATTAACACGAAATGATGTGATGGAAGGTGTCTCGGAAATGATAAATGAAGTACAGGTGGAAGCAACTTTTCCTGATGGAACAAAATTGGTAACTGTGCATAATCCAATCCAATGATTTTTGAATTTGTTTGAATTTGTTTGAATTTTTAATTTTTAATTATTATGATTCCTGGAGAATATATAGTTCAAGCAGGGGAAATTGAGTTAAATGTTGGTCGTCCAACTGTAAAACTACGAGTGGCAAATACGGGAGATAGACCGATTCAAATTGGTTCCCATTTTCACTTTTTTGAGGTGAATAATGCATTGCAATTTAATAGAGAAGAAGCGCGGGGTATGCGTTTAGATATTCCTGCGGGAACTGCGGTGAGATTTGAACCGGGAGATGAAAAGGAAGTGACTCTTGTTCCTTTTGTGGGTAGTCGTCAAGTTTATGGTTTTAATGGTTTGATTAACGGTAGTTTGGATGAAGATGAAATTGAAGGAGATGATTCCAAAAAACCAAAGGATAAAAAGAATAAGAAAGGAAAGAAAAAGTAATACCTATTGTTCCTGTTCAAAAGTAACTTGTCGATATAATTCCTCAACAGGAATGGAAAAACCGACGCTTTCTAAGGTTAAAGTATCCCCAGATGTATAAGAAGAATAAACCCATAAACCTTGCTCATTCAAACGAAAACAATCTACACTCATTTCTGTAGATTGAATCAAAACATATTCCTTTAAAGTACTTAATTGACGATAGCGAGTAAATTTCTTACCTCTGTCGAAAGCTTCTGTAGAAGGGGAAAGAACTTCCACAATTAAACAGGGATATTCCACCCATTCATTTGATTCTTTATCTCTAGAATCACAAGTGACAACGATATCCGGATAATGATAAGAATTTAAAGAAGCTATTTGCACTTTGACATCAGCAATATAAATATCACAGCCTTTTTCTGTCAAAAATCCATCTAAAGATGTGTATAAGTTTCCAGCAATGCGGTTATGGGGTTTTGTTCCCCCAGTCATTGCGAAAACTTCCCCATCAATGTACTCGTACCGTAGTTCTTGGGTAGCTTCCCATTCTAGGTACTCTTGGGGAGTCATGTATTGGAATTGTGGATTTGCAGTCATTGGTGTTACGTGACTTGAAAATAGGGAATAGGGAACAGGGAAAAGGGAACAGGTTAAGAGATATTTTATGCTTCCTAATGTACACAGTTCATAACCGCTATTTACCCCAGGTGTTATCCTATGAATTTATTTTAGTATTGTATGGATGGTTGAGTAATCATATTAGAAACCAGATTCCTTGAGAATATTGACCTTTGAAATCCTAATTTTTGATTTAGAGACTATTTATAAAGTGTAGGGAGAAACCGGGTTTTTATCGGTGAAGTATCCAATTCGCATCCTAGTTAATCTCAAATAAACCCGGTTTCTGAAGTTTTATATAGTTAGTAAATATTCATTTTTATTCCAACAACCAAGCAAATAAATCTCCGACTGTCAGTTGTAATTCACTTGCAAAAGATGGTACAGGAAGTAACGCGTTTAGTTCGTCAAACACCTCAGTTTCTTGCTTGGGACGATAAACAAATACGGTTTCCTCATCCAGATCGATTAACCAACCCATTTCAGTTCCATGCTTGAGACAATGATGAGAGGCGATCGCAAAACAATCCGTAAGAATCGCAATATCCAAATACTGTAATCACAACTCACGCTGTAGCCATCTCTGGCTTTGAGTTTGGGGATAATGGCTCAAAATGTAACAGCATAATTTGCTCTGGACGTAACCCCAAAGACTCATAGGTGCGTCCGTTGCGATCGCTAAATTCGACTTCAAACGCAGCACCATCAGCTAAGATTTCAACTATTGTACCAACTTGACCACGTAACAGATTATATTCCTGAAGATCCACTGTTAAAGCTACGACATCAAGTAAGTTAAATTTTGTTGTCATTTGCATCACCTCCACATACTACAAAGGATAGCAGGTCGTTAGTCTGGGAGTGTTGGAACCTTGCTCAATAATCCAACCACTACGAACAATTGTACTTTTACCTTGCCACTCAAGAGTAAAATCTAAAGTGTAGCGTTGTCCAAAATCATCACGTCTACCTAACTGAACCTCCTGAACTTTAACAACTTCCAGAAGAATTTGACGCAAATCCTCAGCGTTGTCAGCAGTCATACCTAGTATTGATAAAAATAGATGAGCTTTGTGCTTTCCTTGAGGGTGTTCTGGATTAAGACAGTAATCACGTAGTTTACGAATATCAACAACTGCATTCTCTGCATATGGAATTAGCATTCATATCAATTTTTTTCGTCTTGTTTAAGTCTATAGTAGAATACTTCCTTATTTTGATATAAATCACCGGAATCAACCATAAATGCTATATTCTATTAATAATTCTGCATTTACTTTAATAACTAGCCATCACTAGATTTATTATCAGGAATAAAGTTGATTGTAAATAAAATATAAAAGTTCTCCAACAGTACAAGCTACAAATTCTCTCTGACCAAAAGAATTACTAAATGTGCTACGTAATGGGTGATAGAATATCACTGATTCTTCCAATACTAATATATCATCTGGAATTTCAATTTCAAATTCTTCTTCAAGCGCCATTGCAACCTCAATAGTTTCATAATAATCGGCTCCTAAATCCTTTGAAATATTGCTCTCTAAAGTGACATCATCCTTATATACATTTAACTGCTCACTAACTATATATTGGATTTTAAGGAAGAGTTCGGATATAGTATTGTCTCCGCCATTTTTAGCTAACTCAATTATTCTAGGCAACTCAATTAACAGATTTTTCCTGTAATTTTCTTTCTCTAATCTCTGTTGGTTTTCTTGTTCTATACGTCGAGCTTCTTCTTCCTTTGCTTTTGCGATACGTCTATCTTCCTCTTCTCTTTCTTTTGCGATACGTCTATCTTCCTCTTCTCTTTCTTTTGCGATGCGTCTATCTTCCTCTTCTCTTTCTCTTGCTATACGTTGAGCTTCCTTTTCCTTCTCTCTGGCTATATGATTTTTGAGTATTTCAATTTTATTATTAATAGCATCACTTACTACAGAAAATCCAACTTTGTACCCACTTTTGCTGTAGATTTTTGTAGCTATATCCCACACACAATCATCATGTTTATCAACAAGTAACTTTAATCCCTCCTCTGTAAATGGCACTGTTTTGTCCAAGTACATATTGATAGCTTTTTCCAGTATGTATATTTCGTATTTTTCATCATCATTTTTCATTAAACTTTCCTCTAAAAAACAGCTATATCAATGAAGTTAAAATACACATAATTAAACATTAGATAATCTTTATTTTTGTAAGGCAAAGGTATTACTCGCATTAGTATTTATTTCTGTTCATTTCACGTTACTGCCAAATACAGTTATATAAAATTTATTGCTTCACGTCGATAACTTACCTACCATCCGAAATACAATTCCTGTAAAATTACTAAATTCCTTTTTCTGCGTCTCTACACTTTTGCGTGAGACAAAACCACCCCCAGGAGTCCATCTATGGCTTACCGCATATCCCGTCGCGCTTACGCTGAAACCTACGGTCCCACAATTGGCGATCGCATCCGATTAGCAGACACCGAACTCTTCATCGAAGTCGAACACGATTTGACGACTTACGGCGATGAGGTAAAATTTGGTGGTGGTAAAGTCATCCGTGATGGCATGGGACAATCCCCCATTACTAATGCTGATGGTGCGGTGGACATGGTAATTACCAACGCTGTGATTCTCGATTGGTGGGGTATCCTCAAAGCAGATATCGGTATCAAAGATGGCAAAATCTGCAAAATTGGTAAAGCGGGAAATCCCTATATCCAAGACAATGTCGATATTATTATCGGTCCGGGAACCGAAGCTGTAGCTGGAGAAGGAATGATTCTCACCGCTGGGGGAATTGATGCACATATCCATTTTATTTGTCCCCAGCAAATCGAAGTGGCGATCGCATCTGGAATTACTACAATGTTAGGTGGTGGTACGGGTCCCGCAACCGGAACAAATGCTACTACCTGCACGCCGGGACCCTGGAATATTTACCGAATGTTACAAGCCGCTGATGCTTTCCCGGTGAATTTGGGATTTCTCGGTAAAGGTAACTCCAGTCAGCCCCAGGGACTTGTAGAACAGGTGAAAGCAGGGGCGATGGGGTTAAAGTTACATGAAGATTGGGGAACTACGACCGCCGCCATAGATACTTGTTTGACTGTTGCCGATAAATATGACGTTCAAGTAGCAATTCACACCGACACTCTCAATGAAGCGGGGTTTGTGGAAGACACCATTGCTGCTTTCAAGAATCGCGTAATTCATACCTACCACACCGAAGGTGCAGGGGGAGGACACGCACCGGATATTATTAAGGTATGTGGGGAAGCGAATGTTTTACCATCGTCCACTAATCCCACCCGTCCTTACACCTTAAATACCCTTGATGAACACCTGGATATGTTGATGGTGTGTCATCACTTAGACCCCAGCATACCGGAAGATGTGGCGTTTGCAGAGTCCCGCATTCGTCGGGAAACCATCGCTGCTGAGGATATTTTGCACGATTTGGGTGCTTTTAGTATTATTTCCTCTGACTCCCAAGCCATGGGAAGGGTAGGTGAGGTAATAATTCGCACTTGGCAAACAGCGCATAAAATGAAAGTGCAACGGGGAGACCTCACTCCAAATTTAGAAGCAGAGGGGCAAAAAGCGGATAATTTTCGAGCTAAAAGATACGTTGCTAAATATACGATAAATCCGGCGATTACCCATGGAATTGCTGAGTATGTGGGTTCGGTGGAAGAAGGAAAACTTGCAGACTTGTGTTTGTGGAAACCCGCATTTTTTGGGGTGAAACCAGAGATAGTAATAAAAGGGGGATTTATTGCATGGTCGCAAATGGGAGATGCTAATGCTAGTATTCCCACACCCCAACCCGTACATATGCGTCCGATGTTTGGGAGTTTTGCAGGTGCGAGGAATGCAACTTCCTTAACTTTTGTCTCCAAAGCAGCCTTAAAAAAAGGAATTCCCGAACAATTGGGTTTACACAAACAAGCAGTAGCGGTTTCGGGGATACGTCAGTTGAGTAAGCGGGATTTGAAGTTAAATGATGCCTTACCCCGGATTGAAGTTAATCCCCAAACCTATGAAGTACGTGCGGATGGGGAATTGTTAACTTGTGAACCCGCGACAGTTTTACCCATGACCCAGAGGTACTTTTTGTTTTAATTAAAAAGGTTCTTGCGTAGATTTTATTTGACCAATCTTCTAACAACTCAATTGGATTCAAGTTAAGCGTCGTTGACGACGGGTAAAGTTTGGTAGGAGTGCAAGCTTCCCCCAGACATAAAACCGCTCAAACCCTCTTCCTTCGCTTTGACCGAAAATGATGGGATAACAGGCTCCCCGTCCTTATAGGACGGCTTTCTGGTATAATTGGGGAGTAGTCGCCACAGGGCATTGGGAGACTTTAAACGGACGTGGAGGGATGGTAAGACTACCTCGGTAGCGCAACCC